>DATNOW010000066.1:0-3865 GCA_036703515.1 Chroococcidiopsis sp. | reverse complement strand
AGCGACTAGCGCTGCACCCCTTTTGTGATCTACTACGGGTGACGATTAATTTTGGCGGCAATAAATGTGGCAACAAGTTTCAGCTGACAGAGGCCGGGAGGTTACAAAAGCCTCCAGGCTATCGGGCAAGAACCTTGCTCTAGAGCCGCTAGCCTTGGTATTTGCGGAAGGCTAGGGTGACGTTGTGCCCGCCAAACCCAAAGGAGTTAGACAGCGCCACATCCACAGTTTGGGCACGGCTGACATTGGCCACATAATCTAAATCGCAGGCGTCGTCTGGGTTGACCAAGTTAATGGTCGGAGGGACACGATCGTTGCTGATGGCCATGGCTGTCGCAACGGCCTCGATGCCGCCCGAACCGCCCAATAGGTGGCCGGTCATCGACTTCGTCGAGCTGACTGTAATTTTGTAGGCGTGATCGCCCAACGCTGCCTTAATGGCTGCGGTTTCGGTGGAGTCGTTGGCGGGGGTGCTGGTGCCGTGGGCGTTGATGTAGCTGACCTGTTCGGGATGGAGCTTGGCATCTTTGAGCGCCAGTTGAATGGCCCGCGTTGCCCCTTCACCTTTGGGAGAGGGCGCGGTCATATGGTAGGCATCGCAGGTCATGCCATAGCCCACCATTTCCGCATAAATCTTGGCCCCACGGCTGAGGGCATGCTCGAGTTCTTCTAAAATCAGCACGCCGCAGCCTTCGCCCATGACAAACCCGTCGCGATCGCGATCAAAGGGCCGCGAGGCGTGATCAGGGTCGTCGTTGCGGGTTGAGAGTGCGCGCGCTGCTGCAAATCCGGCAAACGCCAAAGGCGTTACAGCAGCCTCAGTGCCGCCACAGATCATCGCTTGCGCATACCCGTGCTGCACCAGCCGGAAGGCATCGCCAATGGCGTTAGAACCTGCTGCACAGGCCGTAACCGCGCAGGTGTTGGGCCCTTTGGCCCCAGTGTGAATCCCCACTAGACCGGCCGCCATATTGGCGATCATCATGGGCACCATGAAGGGACTACAGCGATCGGGCCCTTTGGTCAGGTAAACCTCTTGCTGTTGCTCCATGATCTTCAAGCCGCCCACGCCCGTGCCGATAATGACACCAACCTGCTCGGCATTGAGATCATTGATGACAAAGTTGGCATCAGCGAGCGCTTGTTTACTGGTTGCGATCGCAAGCTGAGCGAAGCGATCTGTACGCTTGATTTCCTTGCGATCCATAAAATCGCCAGGCTCAAACCCTTTCACCTCACCGGCAATTTTGCAATCGTGGCGCGATGGATCAAACAGCGTGATCATTCCGATCCCGCTGCGTCCGCTCATCAACCCGTCCCAATACTCGTTCAAAGTATTGCCAATCGGGGTAATGGCGGCTAGACCCGTAACCACAACGCGCTTCATTTCAGAATCAGGACTTGTCATGACAACAGCTCAAAGGGCCTAACACCTAAAGTGGCGGCAAAAACAACTCAAAAAATAGGTCAGGGGATGAACCACCCCTAACCGCAACGAAAAGGCTAGATTACGCAGGAGACTTTTCGAGGATGTAATCGACAGCAGCTTGGACAGTAGCGATGTTTTCGGCTGCTTCATCGGGAATCTCGATGTCAAACTCTTCTTCGAGTGCCATCACCAGTTCTACCGTATCGAGCGAGTCAGCGCCCAAATCATTTGCAAAGCTAGCTTCAGGCTTGACTTCACTGGTGTCAACACCCAATTGCTCAGACACGATCTTTTGAACCTTCTCAAAAATGGCTTCTTGGCTCATAGTTCCCTTCCTACGTAAGTCTGCGGCTAAATCTTAGGTTAATGTGGTTTTGTCCTCAACTCCTAAACGGCCCCAGAGCGGGCAGACGCTAGTGCGACGCCAAGAGCACCGTCAGGATTTAGGCATTTCTCCATCTTACTCGAAAGCGTGACCGGGTTTATGGAATGTAGCCAGTAACGCGGAGTAGAGCGGGGCAGACTGATTAAAGCTGCAAATGATTGCCATTTGCGCTGCTTTGGCGAGGATTTGCTCGATGACCCGACTTGCCCCATTGCTCCGGTTAACCCGATTGCTCCGATTTACTCGACCGACCCGGCCAACCCGACTTAATTTATTTCTGTCAGCTTAATGCGCGGATCGGCGACCTTGAGCATCAGATCGGCGAGCAGGTTGCCGAGGATCAGCATCACTGCCCCCATCATGAGGCTGGCCATGACGAGATACAGGTCTTGGGTGGTAAAAGCCTGCAAAATCAAGCGTCCTAGCCCTGGCCAGTTAAAAAAGTTTTCGGTAATGAAGGCCCCGCTGAGCAGGCTGGCAAACTCAAACCCGAGCAGGGTGATCATCGGATTAATGGCATTGCGCAGGGCGTGGACGTAAATCACCCGGTTTTCGGGCAATCCCTTGGCCCGTGCCGTTTGGATGTAGTCTTGGCGCAAGACATCGAGCAATTCACCCCGCATAATCCGCTGAAGCCCGGCAAAGCTGGTGATGCTTAAGGCGAGGGTGGGCAAAATCATGTGCCAGCCGATGTCGACGATTTTGCCAAAGGGGGTGAGGTCTTGATGGTCGATGCTGGTCATGCCACCAACCGGAAATAGCGGTGAGGTGAGCTGGGCAAAAAACAGCAGCAGCAAACCCGTGATTAGGGTGGGGAAGCCCTGGCCGATGTAGCTGAGAACGCGTAGGGTGCGATCGAGCCCGCGGTTTTGATCGACGGCTCCGATGATGCCTAGGGGAATGGCGATCGCCCAGGTAATCACCATTGAAGCGAGAGACAACAGCACCGTCCCCGGAATCCTTTCCTTTAACAAATCGGTGACAGGACGCTGATAGGCAAAACTGTAGCCAAAGTCGCCCCTTGTCACCACCTGCACCAGCCAGTTCCAATATTGCTGCCAAACCGAGCGATCGAGCCCAAACTGCTGCTCAAAGGCTTTGAGTGTAGCCTCTGAAATCTGCGGATTTTGGCGCAGCGTGTCGAGATAGTCGCCCGGAGCTAGCTGAATGATAAAAAAGCACAGCCCAGAGGCCAACAACAGCGTAATCGCCGCTTGCAGCAGCCGCTTGATCGTATAAGCAATGGATTCACCCGATAGCAAGTGCAGCGATCCACGCAGGACAGACTGGAATTGCTGCTGAAGGGCAGAGGCTCTGGCTGAGGGCATGGGTAGGGCTAGGGATAAACGTGGATAGAGAGCGGCATTAGGGACTCTAGTATTGCACCAGCGTTAGTACTGGCACATCGCGGGGCAGGAGTTTGCGCCCTTCGAGGGCGAGCAGCTCGATCACAAAGGCAAAACCAACGAGCGTGCAGCCCGCCTGCTCTACGAGCTGTGCAGTTGCGGCCGCTGTGCCACCTGTGGCGATCAGGTCATCGACAATCAGGATACTAGCGTTGGGATGTCCGGCATCTTGGTGGATTTCGAGGCGATCGACGCCATATTCCAGTTCGTACTCCACCGCATGCACCGCTGAGGGCAGCTTGCCCGGCTTGCGCACGGGGATAAACCCGACCCCTAGGCGATAGGCAAGGGCGGTGCCAAAGATAAACCCCCGGGACTCCATGCCGACGATGTAGTTGATATCGAGGTCGGCGCACTGTTCGGCCAGGCTATCGATGGCGTAGCGCAAGCCTTCCCCGTCGCGCAGCAGGGTGGTGATATCTCGGAACATGATGCCCGGCTTGGGAAAATCGGGGATGTCGCGGATCAGAGCCTTTAAGTCCATAGCGGCTGGATTTGGGAAAGATTGTAGAAATCCTATCACTACCGTTAGCCGAACCGTCAGTCGATCGATCCGTGGAACGCTCAGGCGATCGCACTCGCTCATCACAACTGGAGCACTCGCAGCACATCCCCGCAGGTAATCCCTGATCCTCTGGAGGTGAT
>DATNOW010000065.1:0-2995 GCA_036703515.1 Chroococcidiopsis sp. | reverse complement strand
TGTCATATGATGCGCTTATCTAGGCTACTACAGCGATCGCGAGCCGTTGCGATCGCCCTACCAAAAAAATAGAGGTTTTTGGACTAGCAACCGCCAAGGCGTCACCAGACAAAAACCTCAAACGTGAATTGAGCGTGAATTGAGCCCAGCGCCTAGGAAATCGACACCGGTTCAAGCATCGCCCCAGCGCCCAATCTAGCCTTCTCCAATCGTCGGAGCCGACTGGCTTTGAAATGCCGTAGGGCTGTCAGCCTTGTCTGCATCTGCCGTTGAAAACGATTCCTGCAAGCGCACGGTCAGAGCCGAAGTCTTGGCGTCATAAAGCTGAGTGATCAGCTTTGGATAAAAGCCAATGCCAATAATGGGGATCAGCAGTGAAGCGATGATAAACACTTCTCGCGGTTCCGCATCGACAAGCTTTTCATGGGAGGTCAGCTCTTGATTTTCGGGGCCGTAGAAGATTTCCCGCAGCATTGCCAACAGGTAGATCGGCGTCAAAATCACCCCAATTGCCGCCAGCACCACCATCACCAGTTTGAAGGTAAAGCTATAGGCATCACTGGTGGCAAAGCCGACAAACACCATCAGTTCCGCTACGAAACCACTCATCCCCGGAAGGGCCAGGGAGGCCAGCGAGCAGGCCGTGAACATGGCAAAAATCCGGGGCATCAGCTTCCCAACGCCGCCCATTTCATCCAGGATCAGGGTGTGGGTGCGATCGTAGGTTGCGCCGACCAAGAAAAACAGACTCGCCCCAATCAACCCGTGGGAAACCATTTGCAGCACCGCGCCGCTCAAGCCGAGGTTGGTGAAGGAAGCAAGCCCAATCAGCACAAAGCCCATGTGGGAGATAGAGGAGTAGGCGATTTTGCGCTTGAGGTTGCGCTGGGCAAAGGACGTCAACGCCGCATAGATAATGTTGACCACGCCCAAGATCACCAGGATCGGGGCAAAAAACACGTGGGCATCGGGCAGCATTTCCACATTCATGCGGATGATGGCATAGCCCCCCATCTTCAGCAAGATCCCCGCCAGCAGCATGTGTACCGGGGCCGTCGCCTCACCGTGGGCATCAGGTAGCCAGGTGTGGAGCGGGAAAATCGGCAGCTTGACCGCATAGGCAATCAAAAATGCGCCATAGACCAGCAGTTGGAACTGCAAAGGAAAGTCCTTTGACATCAGCGATCGCATATCAAAGGTGACGGTGTCGCCATAAAACGCCATCGCCAGCGCGGCCACTAAAATAAACAGCGAGCCACCCGCCGTGTAGAGAATAAACTTGGTGGCTGCATAAAGCCGCTTTTTGCCGCCCCAAATCGACAGCAGCAGATAGACCGGGATCAGCTCTAGCTCCCACATTAGGAAGAATAGCAGCATGTCCTGGACGGCAAAAACGCCGATCTGACCGCCGTACATGGCCAGCATCAAAAAGTAAAACAGGCGGGGCTTGAGGGTAACGGGCCAAGACGCCAAAATGGCCAGCGTAGAGATAAACCCAGTCAGCAAGACCAGCGGCATCGACAAGCCATCTACCCCCACCGACCACTTCAGGTCAAGCGAGGAAACCCAGGAATAGCTCTCCACCATCTGCATGCCAGGATTGGATGGATCGTATTGGGTATAAAAGGCAAAGGAGATGAGGGCAAAGTCGATCAACCCGATAATCAGGGCATACCAGCGAATCGTTCGCCCGTCTTTGTCGGGAATGAACGGAATCGCCAGGGAGGCCACAATGGGAAACAGGATGATCGTCGTCAACCAAGGAAAATTTTCAATATTCATTGGGAAGTTGTTATCAGCAGTTGGTTTGGCTAGTCGCGATTCGCTGTCCGCTATCCGTCCTCTGCTGGTTGCTGCTGGCGCGATCGCCCGCTAGACCGATTTTAGGCAAGGGGCTCCTGCTTTGGGGCAGAAATTTGCTCAAGTATCGCGGCTCCACGCGCTAGCAGCACACAGCGTTTCAGGTAATTCCAGACACTAGGACAAGCCCTAGTACTGCCCCAAATACTATCAGGGCATAGAACTGAACCCGCCCATTTTCCAGATATTTTAGGGCTTCACCCGTAACCAGGGTGACGAACCCGGCCAAGTTGACCAAGCCATCCACAATCCGGATATCGACCTCAAGCACCTGACGGGCCAAGCGGCGGCTGCCTTGAACAAAAACGGAGCCGTAGATATCGTCGATATACCACTTGTTGAGGGAGAGACGATACAGCGGCTGAATCTGTTTAGCGATCGCCGCGGGATCAATTTTGTGGGTGAGGTACATCATCACGGCCAGCGTGATCCCAATCAGACCAATGCCGACCGAGCTACCGCCCATCACCAAAAACTCACCCCATTCAAAATCGGGCGCAATTTCCAGTGGGGGAAATCCGTGCACCGCTTCACCGGGTGGGTGAATGAAGGCTTCAAAGTAGTTGGCAAACGGCGTACCCAACAGACCAATCAAGACGGAGGGCACCGCCAAGGCCATCAGCGGGAAGGTCATCGCCAGCGGCGACTCATGGGGAAACTCGCTGTGGTGATGATCGTGGTCGTCATGAGCGTCATGGCTGTCGTGAGCTGACTCGGCGGCCACCGTCAGCTCACGGGGATCCATAGCACCGGGGCCAAAGGCGAGGCCAAGGCGCTGCAACTGCTCGGTTTTGAGCTGTTGGCGGATAGCGCCATCGTTGCCTCGAAAGCTGCCCTCAAAGGTGCTGAGGTACATACGAAACATATAGACTGCCGTGATCCCGGCGGTCAGGAAGCCGATTACCCACAGCAGCGGGTTGGCCGCAAAGGTTGATCCCAAAATCTCGTCTTTCGACCAGAACCCGGCAAAGGGCGGAATGCCGCAAATCGCCAGGGTGCCAATCAGGAAAGTAATGGCGGTGACGGGCATGTATTTGCGCAGGCCGCCCATTAAGCGCATATCTTGCGCCAGTACAGGGTCATGCCCAACCACACCTTCCATGCCGTGGATTACAGAGCCAGAGCCCAAAAACAG
>DATNOW010000064.1:0-2263 GCA_036703515.1 Chroococcidiopsis sp. | reverse complement strand
TCGGCGAGCATTTTGCCCATCATTTGAAAGCCGCCGCAGATGCCGAGCACGGTTCCACCCGCGGCCGCGTAGTTTTGGATTTCTTCGGCTAGGCCGGTGCGCTGCATCGCGACCAGATCGGGGATCGTGGTTTTGGTGCCGGGTAAAATCACCGCATCGGGATAGCCCAGGGAGTCTTTGAGCCCAACATAGCGGACGTTGACCGACGCTTCGGCATCGAGGGGATCAAAGTCGGTAAAGTTGGAAATGCGCGGCAGGCGGATGACGGCAATGGTCAGGTCGGTGCGATCGCCCCCCACCTGTCGATCGAGCAATGACAGCGAATCTTCGGCTGGGAAGGCTTGATCAATCCATGGGATCACGCCCACAACGGGGATGCCGGTGCGCTCTTGTACCCAGTCGATGCCCGATTGCAGCAGCGATCGCTGCCCCCGAAACTTGTTGATGATGATGCCCTTAACCAAAGCCCGCTCGTCGGGGTCGAGCAACTCTAGGGTGCCGATGATATGGGCAAATGCCCCACCCCGGTCGATGTCTACCACTAAGAGGGTCGTGGCGTTGAGGTGTTTGGCCACGCGCATATTGGTCAAGTCGCGATGCTTGAGGTTGATTTCGGCCGGGCTGCCGGCTCCCTCGCAAATCAGCAAGTCAAATTCTTCTTTAAGGCGAGACAGCGACTCTTCGATCGCCTGCCAGCCCACTTCAAAATATTGCTCATAATATTCTGCTGCCCCCACCCGCCCGACGGGGCGACCCTTAAGCACCACTTGGGAGGTCATATCTCCCTGGGGCTTGAGCAAAATTGGATTCATTTCGACGCGGGGTGCAACCCCTGCCGCCCAGGCCTGCACCGCTTGCGCGTGCCCTAATTCACCACCACTGGCTGTAACGTAGGCATTGAGCGCCATATTTTGCCCCTTAAACGGAGCTACCCGCCAGCCTTGACGCGACAAAATCCGACAGAGCGCCGCCGTCAACAGTGACTTTCCTGCGTGGGATGTCGTCCCCACAACCATGATGGCCTTCATGTAAAACCTCCGAGACGTTCTTGGCGGTTGGATTACGCTACACCCCACCGATGGCGGCCGTAGGGGGCTAGCTGACTCAACAGGTGCCAACCTACCGAGTCATGCAGTCTGGCTAACGCGTACCTAGGCTGAACGCGATCGCGTCGATTTTGTTGATCCAAATCGTGCCCATTCTAACTACTGAATGGAGGATTGCAACCATCCGGGCAATCGCATGTAGCGATTCCAAGAGTTGTAGAAGTGATCACCCACCGTCGGCGCGGGGATCATGCCGATCTGCTGCCATAGTTCTAAGAGCTGACGACCCAGCGGGGTCAGCCGAAAACTGTTGGTCAACCCCTGCCCATCGACTTCACGCCGCAGCACGCCGACTTGAATCAGCCACAGCAGGTGCTGCTCGGCGCTGAGTTCGCTGATGATGCGTCGGGTATAGCGATTGCGGGTGCCGTTACCTTCGGCGATCGCACTTAGCTCTACACCTTGCCAGCGCATGGCAATAAACAGCGGCATCGAGAAGGGTGAACAGCGAACGGCCGTTTCGGCCCGCCCCAGGGCTTGTCGAGAGTATTGAACGGATTCATTAATGTGAGATTCAGCGGAGGACATTATAAATAGCGCTTATAGAATTTACTCAGGACAATCTGCTCAGACCAATCGGCCCAACTAGAACTAAAACCTCCGTTCGGCAACGGTTTGATGGCACACAGAAGGCCATGGGGCCAACCCATCTCATCGTCAAACTTCACAGATGCAGTCAGATACAGCTTGGGCGCTGGGAATTTCCCTGTCGTGTTTATTCTATTCTCTTTTTTTCGTCTCGGCGGAGATCGGGGTCAGATCGGCACGATCTGTCTATCGCTAGGGGCTGAGATGGTGGCTGAGATGGTGGCTG
This sequence comes from Chroococcidiopsis sp., assembly GCA_036703515.1. Taxonomy (GTDB): domain Bacteria; phylum Cyanobacteriota; class Cyanobacteriia; order Elainellales; family Elainellaceae; genus DATNOW01. The sequence goes on along the minus strand of DATNOW010000064.1, from coordinate 343 downwards.
AGATGGTGGGCGTGGGAGGAAGGGATAACGAGAGGGAGGGGTTCGGCTGCGCTCGCCAAACGAGGGTGAAGGGTGAAGGGTAAAGGGTGAAGGGTGAAAGACGTGGTGCAGGCATCTTGCCTGCGTCCGAGACAAGTGAGCAGGGTGAAGGAGGGAGGGTGATGGGAGAAATCAGGCTTGGCGGGGGGGGGTAGGTTTGGGGTAGGCGCGATTTCTGCTCGATATTATAGGCAAGTCCTGATAGTTTGCTCTATGCCGAGGTTGGCACCACGCGCTAAACTTGTACCTTACTCAACGACGAAGTGCTCAACAACCGCAGGTCTAGTGGTGGCTGATTCAGGGG
>DATNOW010000063.1:0-3058 GCA_036703515.1 Chroococcidiopsis sp. | reverse complement strand
GGCATCCAGCAACCGCGCCTGGAGATGCACCATATCGCGCACCGTAACGGGCGGGAACGTCGGGCCGTAGGGCGCACCCGTATGGGGATTGATGGAGGTCGGCCCGGTTGTGCCATAGCAACTGCCGAGAATATTGCTACAAATAATAAAATCGTGGCTGGGGTCGAGCGATCGCCCAGGGCCGAGCAGCGGTTCCCACCAGTCGTCTAAATCGGCCCAGCCGGTGAGGGCATGGCAAACCAGCACGGCATTATCGCCTTTGGCGTTAAGCTGCCCCCAGGTGCGATAGGCGACTTCTACCCCCGTCAGAGCTTGACCCGATTCTAAAAGAAACGGGTCGCTGAGGCGATGCACCTGGGTTAGGGGCGAAATGATCTGTGTATACGGCGTGCTGACGTTAACCATGCCATTGCTTGTATCGCAAAAATGTGAATAAGTTGTGGGGGCACACGGCGGTGCGTCCCTACAAACCTGGAATTAATAGGATCAGGGCGCACGGCGGTGCGCCCCTACAGGTCTGGAATGGGTTGGATCAGGGCGCACGGCGGTGCGTCCCTACAAGTCTAGGATTGATGGTTGAAGGGTGGTCAGGATGCACCTGGCACACCCCTACAACAACCATCTTGAGGACAGATCTTGCTTTTGCAATCACCTGGATAGGCTAGATTTGCTCAAACGCTTGCTCAAAGTCGGCTTTGATATCGTCGATGTGCTCGATCCCAACGGAAACCCGGAGCAGATCGGGGGTGACGCCGGCCGAGAGCTGTTCGGCTTCGCTGAGCTGCTGGTGGGTGGTCGACGTTGGGTGGATGATCAGGGTTTTGGCATCTCCCACGTTGGCCAAGTGGCTGGCTAGCTTGACATTGTTAATCAGCGATCGCCCGGCCTCATAGCCGCCTTTGATACCAAAGTTAAGCACACAGCCAAAACCATTGCGCAGATACTTCTTAGCCCGCTCATGATAAGGATGTTCGGGCAGGCCCGGATAGTTGACCCAGGCCACTTTGGGATGGGACTGGAGCCACTGGGCCAAGGCGAGGGCATTAGAGGCATGGCGCTCGACGCGCAGCGACAGAGTTTCTAAGCCTTGCAGCAGCAAAAAGGCATTATACGGGCTGAGGGCAGGGCCAAAGTCACGCAACCCTTCAACGCGGGCGCGGATGATAAAGGCAATGTTGCCAAAGGGGCCGCTGGGGCCAAACACTTCCTGGAAGTTGAGCCCGTGATAGCCAGGGGAGGGTTCGGTAAACAGGGGAAACTTGCCGCTGCCCCAGTCAAATTTACCCGAATCAACAATGATGCCACCGATGGAGGTGCCGTGACCGCCAATCCACTTGGTGGCTGACTCTACGACAATGTCAGCCCCATGCTCGATTGGGCGACAGAGGTAGCCCCCCGCGCCAAAGGTGTTGTCTACGATTAGCGGAATGCCGTTTTCATGGGCGACATGGGCCAGGGCGGCAAAGTCGGGGATGTTGAACTGCGGGTTGCCGATGGTTTCAACGTAGAGCGCTTTGGTATTGGCGTCGATCGCCTGACGAAAATCTTCGGCGTTGTCGCCTTCGACAAACTTGACGTTGATCCCAAGGCGGGGCAGCGACACTTTGAACTGGTTGTAGGTGCCGCCATACAAAAAGCTGGTGGAGACAATATTGTCGCCTGCCTGGGCCAAGTTGGTAATCGCCAAAAACTGCGCGGCCTGGCCGCTGGCGGTCGCAAGGGCAGCGACGCCCCCTTCGAGGGCCGCCACGCGCTTTTCAAAGACATCCGTGGTCGGATTCATGATGCGCGTGTAGATGTTGCCAAACTCTTGCAGGGCAAACAGCCGCGCCCCGTGATCGGCATCGTCAAACACGTAGGACGTGGTTTGATAGATCGGCACAGCGCGGGCATTGGTGCCAGGAGCAGGTTCTTGCCCGGCATGAACTTGCAGTGTTTCAAAACGATGTGAGTCAGCCATGGGAATTATCGGATGGGTTTGCGTGTAGAGGGTCGTTTGAGGATGGAGCGATCGATCAACCAAAGAAGATTAATCTACTATAAACCAATCGATTTACCGTATTTTACAAAGCAGATTATGTCACAGCCCAAAACGGAATACAACACTAGCGCGAATCAAGGACAGGGGCGATCGCCTTCATTTCAGCTTAAGGTCAGCGTTACGTTTTGCTTAACAAAAGCATACTGAGACAAAGAGTGAGGATAGGGGAGCGTTGTCCGTCAATCAGCGGAGAAACCCCCAAGGCTAAAGGGCCAAAATACGTATGACGGTGGATGTCAAGTGTTGTACATTACTCTTTCATGGTGATGATCTCTACTGATTTCTATCGTTTCAATAGCAATGATCTCCATAGCAGCGGCCATCGCTGCTCAGCTTCAATCGCCTCTCTATCCCCCCTCCATGGCTCAACTAGTTGCTCTTGTCAGCACTGGCTTTTGGCAGTATGCCCCACAAAACGTTGCACAATCTTTTTTACCCGGCAGCACGGTTCATTGCGAACCTGGCCTGCCGAATGGGTGGCCTGCCTAGCCTTGCCCAACTCGAAGCCCAGTTGGAGGATAGGCACCGTCAGCTTGAAACCATTGACGCCCAGCAAAAAGCCCTTTACCGGGTGATCAGCAAAGTGCGGGCATCGTTGGATCTAGATGTAATTTTCCGCACCACAACAAAAGAAACCTGCAAGCTGCTGCGGGTCGAACGGATTGCCGTCTACCGCTTTTTTGATGACTGGGGGGGCGAGTTTGTCGAAGACTTTGAATTTGCTGAACCCGGTTGGGATATCGGCACGTTAGGGCAAAACACGATCTGGAATGATTCATACCTACAAGAGCATCAAGGGGGGCGATATCGCTCGAATGAGTGTTTAACGGTTGCTGATGTCTACACCGCCGGCCTGTCGCAGTGTCATCTCGACGTTTTGGAGCAGTTTCATATTCGCGCCTATGCCACAGCGCCTATTTTTATTGGGCAAAAGCTGTGGGGAGTGTTAGCTGCCTATCAACATTCACAGCCCCATCAATGGCAACACCAAGAAATTCAATTTTTATCGCAGGTGGC
>DATNOW010000062.1:0-3082 GCA_036703515.1 Chroococcidiopsis sp. | reverse complement strand
CAGCGGCGACCAGCCTCGATCAATCGCGTCGATCAGATCCAGCCAATCGGTCTCAATATGGCGCTGCTGACCGTAGGTAAAGATGGTTTTATTCCCAATTCCGGCATAAAAATCGCGCATTCGCCAGTTGAGTGGCTCGGTTTCATCGTCGATGGCTGCCACCGCGGCTCCCTGTCCTAGCGTCCGAAAATAGGTGCAGGGAATGCCATAGGTTTCGGCAATCACCAAGCCATGCAGACTGGTGCTGGCAATTCGCTTGCACGACAGAATTTCATTAACGCGACTCTCAATCCCCTCTAGGGTCGGCGGCGTGATCGTGTTAATCAGGCGAATACTCGATTGCAGTTCGTCGGGGAGGTTATAGCGGACAAAATGGGGCTTGACCGCGGCTCCATCGGCTTTTTCCGCAAGCTCCGCCAAATGGACGATAACGCCCAGCTCATACTTCTTTTCGACCGGCGGAGAAAAAATTGAAGGCAAAAACCAGACGGGATCGCCATAGACGGCAGGTGCATCGATGCCTACACTGCGAAGCGTTTGGGCGCTGACCGGGCCACGCAGACCATGCACCCAAAACGTAGTGGCCGCCGGACGTTGCCACCCTGGCTCAAACCCTGTGCCCCAGAGATGCACCGAGCCGTTGCGCAAGTTGTGCCCAATGGAGCCGACGCTGGCCATGCGAATGTCGTGGGAATCGAAGGCGCGATGCTCGATGGTCAACCCTGTTAACGCGCTGAGCAGAATCGGGCTGAGGGCATCACCCAAATTCGCGAAGGGAATTTCGACGCTGGCAGAAACCCAGGTTACTGGCAAAATGCCGGATTCGACCAGTTCACGGGCAATCAATCGCCGTCGCACGGCTGTCGTCAGCGTCCGCATTGACACTCCACCGTCCACTTAAGTTCTTTTATACAAGGTGCTTCTACAGAAGCCGATTTATACAATACAGCTACAATACAGCTTCACGTCACAGCATGACGCCCCCTTTAACCAGTTTGCCCCGGCTGCCGCGTTTGCTTGGGCCCTGTTGTGCTTTCTACGGAGACGTGTGTGGTGGTTTGCCTTACTTGCCCAACCACTGCCCGCCCCGAAAGCGCGATCGCGGGAAAGCAACGCGCATCATCGTCTGCGCCACGGTAAAGGAAGCGAGCCACACTAAGCCGTAGTGCAGCCAAAACAATCCTAAGGGCATGGCGCGATCCATGCCTGGTAGCCCGATTGTCTTAAACAGCACGGCTAGAAAGCTAGCTTCTACAAGGCCGGCGACTAGCTGGAGTGCAGCTGGCCAGTCGTGATCCCAACGAAAGGTTTGCAGGTAGCTGTAGAGCACATCCCAGCCCATCCCAAACAGCGCGACGTAGCCCAACACTCCAAAAAAGATCAGCGGCGCACCCGGGCCACGATAGCCCAGCGCAAAGGGCAGGGATACCAGCACCCCCACCGTCGCCAAAAGTAACAATCGAGACTGCCAGCGTCCCCATAAAGTTGGAGTCATGGTATCAAGCTATCCCATCTGCGATCGCCTATAACTGCGATCGCCTCTTGCACAGCAAAAATCTGCATAGAAAAATTGTTGGGCAGCTAAATTATTGGGCTACTAGAGATTGGCGTCTGCTCAACGGGAGCGATCGCCCATCTGTACCAATGAGTACTAATCAATACCAATCCAGGGGATGAAATTAGGTCGCGCAACACCAAATTTTGATCTAAAATAGAACAAATGAACTATTTAACGACTGGGTTGCGCTCATGAACCTCTTCCACCAGTTGCAGACGGCGTTGGGTTTTGGCGAATATGAGGATGGCGTTGAGTATGGCAACGCCAGCGCGAGACGATGGACAAACGGCCATCCCCAGCAAAATCTAGCCTATGGGGAGGTTTATGGGGATGCCTACAGGGACAGCAGCGGGCTAGGGGCGATCGCCCCCGAGGATGGGCCTAATTATGCTCCCTATGATGCGCCCACTCTCGTTGGCATGCGAGGATTGCCGCCCAGCAAAACTGAACTGGTGTTGATGAAGCCCCATTCCTTTGAAGAAATCCCCAAGGCGGTGATGGAGTTGCGATCGCGTCGGACGGTAGTCTTAGACTTGAGTTTGATGGATGCCGATCAGGCTCAGCGCTGCGCTGACTACGTAGCGGGCGGGGTGTATGCCATCGATGGGCACCACGAACGCCTGACCGAGTCTGTGTTTCTGTTTACCCCCAGCTCGGTCGAGATTGTCAACGAAATGGCCAACGACACTGCTAACGAAATGGCCAACGAAATGACCAACGATACTGTGCCCCAGTCTCAACCCCAGCCGCCATCGCCGCTCATGCCTACTCGCCCCTCACCCAGTGCCGAGCGTGTCCCCTCGTGGGCCGTTAATCAAGCCGCCATCGACTTCTAAGCAGCGTCCCGAAGCCTCAGCCGTGATCATTAACCGTCATTAGCCGTCACTATCAGCCTTATGGTGGATTATTCTGCCTCTGTATCCAGTCTCCCCACCCACTCAACCGATGCCAAACGGCAGCTGCGGCGATCGCTCCTGACCGCAAGGCAGCGCATTCCAGCTACCCTGTGGCGCGAAAAAAGCGATCGCCTCTGTGCCCACCTCAGCGCTTGGGCAGAGTTTCGGCAGGCGAAGACGGTGCTTGCCTATCTCAGCAGTCGCCAGGAGCCCGATCTCAGTCTGCTCTTTAGCAGTCGCCAGCGCTGGGGCTTTCCTCGATGCGTGGAGCGATCGCTCGCCTGGCACCGCTGGTCACCTGCTGCCAAAGTGCCCCTCCAGATTGGCCGCTACAACATCCCAGAACCCCCTGCAAGCGCCCCCACCATCGCCCCAGCAGAGGTGGATTTGATCCTGGTGCCTGCTGTGGCCTGCGACGCTCGCGGCTATCGCCTGGGCTACGGCGGGGGCTTCTATGACCGGATGTTGAGCTTGCCGGAGTGGGCTGCCATTCCCACCGTCGGAATTGTGTTTGAATGCGGTCGTTTACCCCAAGTCCCCGTCGATCCCTGGGATCGTCCCCTAGGCGGAGTTTGCACCGAAGCTGGGCTATTTTTACCCGATGCCTAGCCGATTGCAAACTGGCTAA
>DATNOW010000061.1:0-4393 GCA_036703515.1 Chroococcidiopsis sp. | reverse complement strand
CGATCCATCTCTGGCTCGGGCTGCTTTTTTTATAAGCCAGCCATTTTATAAAATGTTGGCGGCTGACGGATTTGAACTAACAACTTAATTATCTACGCTTCTTTAATGAACTCCTCGAATTACAATGTTTCTTCAGGTTTCATTATGTTTGTTTACTCGTAGATTTACGGAAGACAGCGCTAGGGCAGATGCCCACAGCCGCTATTCGTTTCTGAGCCCAGCTTAGAAGGGTTATCAGCAAAAGATCAGGAAGAGGGCGATCGCCTGCTTGATTGCAATGATCTGCAACAATGATCTGCAACAATGATCCGCAACAAAGAGAGAGACCCCGTGAACCCCTGTTCAAGAAAAGGGGTTCACGGGGCTTTTAGGAACGTTTCAGTAAGATCAGTATTTCAGGACGTTTCAGGAACCCCGATGACATTGCCCCGATGACATTGGCGATGTGATCAATGCGATGAGCAGACCACTCTAGCGAGCGGATGTGGGGGCGACCACGGGTGTGCCGGCAGCGCAATTCAACATCCGCAGGGTGGCAGCGGCGGCGTAGTTGCGTTGGGCCGATGCGTTGGGTGCAAATGCATCACCGCTCTCATTGAGGGGAGAGGCAACGCCGCAGTAAGAAGACATTTCAGCAATGGTTTGATAAGCCCAGTGGGTGTTGGTATCCACAAAGGTGCGAGCGGCTTGCTGGGGTGCAAGGGTGGTGCCGCGTCCTTCGATCTGTTGCCCAAACTGAGCAGCGCGGCGCAATACTGCAACCAGCTCGGCACGGGTGACGGGCTGCGACGGGCGGAATGAACCGTCTTCGTAGCCGCTAATCAAGCCATTTTCGCGAGCAAACTGGATTTTGGCAGCACTCCAACGGGAGACGCTGACGTCAGGGTAGGGGTTGCCACTCGCTTGGGTCGGAATACTGAGATTGGCGTTGGGCAAGCGATTGAGGGCTTCAATCACCATCGACACCAGTTGCTCCCGCGTCAGGGACTGGGTCGGACGGAAGGTGTTGTCTTCATAGAAGCCTGCCACAAAGCCTAGGCGGACGGCTTGCTCGATTTCCGACAGGTAGATGTCGTTGGCGGTGTCACGGAAGCTAACTGTGGCGGGGGGGTTGCCAGTGCCAGGTGTACCGGTGCCAGGAGTGCCAGTGCCGGGAGTACCGGTGCCGGGAGTGCCAGTGCCGGGAGTACCGGTGCCAGGTGTCCCAGTGCCAGGTGTACCGGTACCAGGTGTACCGGTGCCAGGAGTGCCAGTATTGCCACCGGTAACGGGGGTGGTCGGCAAGGTGCCATCGTAGGTTAAGTAAACGTGGCCCAACGGACGATTTTCAAAGGTGCGCTTGGTAAACCGCCAGCCATCTTCTAAGTCAATTTTGGTGAAGTTGGTGCTCAGCCCGTGGGTGCGACCGATGACAAATTCACTTGCGCCGCTGCTGCGATCGACGGGGGATCCAATCAGGAGCATGTCGGAATCACGCTGCACGACGCGGAGGCGATATTGCAAACCGAGGTCTTGACCGTTAACGCGAATGGAGTAGCCATTGCTATCGGTGCTGCGTCCGCAGATGCCGGTAAAGTCGAAGTTGACGAGTAGCGGATCGACTTGAGTGGGGGCATTGCCGACTTCGTTCCAGCAGGGGCGGCTATTGGAGACTTGTTCTAAAATCAGCAGTTGATGGGAAGTGCCGGCACGGTTGGGTGCGGCAACGGCGATAAATTGGTCTTGGTTAACTTCTTGTTGTCCAAATTGCACCGCCATCGCGGGTGTCACAGCAGCAAAGACGCTAACGGCAGTTGTGGTGGTAGCGGCGGCCAATGCGGCGATGCGACGAATAGCAGATTTCATAGGTCTTCCTCGAAGGTAGGTGTGGCAGATGGTTGTCTTGAAACCAAATGAAGAGTGTTATTTAATTGGCGAAAACGGTTGACATTGGCGGTGGAACGATTGCTTGTCTTAGACCGTTGGGGGTTCAGCGCAAGGTGCTCTTGGCTGATGTCTCTATAGTGCGAGATAGACTCTTAAACCGGCACAGTGCCAGTTAGGCTTTCTCAAGTGTGACAGGCATAGGGCTTTTATCCGGAATGGACGAATCGGGTTTATTCGTTGATGTGAAAGGGTTTGCGCCTCTTTTTGAGAGAATCGCGGCAGGTTGGCGATCGCCTTTGTCATGGTACGGTTTGATATCTGTCATGGATAGCGGCACTGGTTGGGACGGCAGACGTCATTACAAGCAGGGACGCTGCAACAGCCCTTATTGGTTATAGGCTGAACTGACTATAGGCTGAACTGGCTACAGGCTAATCCTTACATATGAATTAAATCAGATGAGGATGGAGGGCAGTGGCCGTATTCTAGTCAAGGGTTGATTTTGGTAGCCACGAATCAGCCGCTCTACACCTTTGGTGGCACCGGATTACCCATAAAAGACGCCCATGAAGATTGATATAGGTTTAAGTCGAGTCAGCGCCTTGGCTCCTAATTCCATTCTAGGCAGGCGTAGGGTTTACGTCCGTTGGTCACCGTGGGCGATCGCCCTAGTGGTGGCAACGCTGACGGTAGGATGTGCCGGTTCTGGCACCCCAGAAGCTCCCTCTGGCACTGCCTCTGGCACTCCATCGGCAGCGGCTCCGGTGTCTCCCACTAGCTCTACGACGGACAACTCTACAACGGCAAACTCTACAACGGGCAAAAGCAGCGAGTATAGCCCTCCGTCTGTGGCCGCTAGCCCTAGTCTCGCACCCGACGACGCAGCCCAAAGCCCACAGACCACAGCGCTGAGTATAGATACTCCGCTGCCCGATTATTTGAGTGCAGTACTCGATCAGGTCAAGCAACAAAGCCAAGTGCCCGTGTTGTTGCCGAGCAGCCTGCCCGATGAAATCACCAGTGACCCGATTTATGTCACGGTGGAAGGCGATGCCGATTACTATAATTTGACCCTCGGTCTGGTGCCCGACTGCACTGCCAATGTTTGCTCAGTCGGTTCGCTGTCGGCCGAGCGGGGAGGAGAGGCCTACCCCGATGAATTTAGCAGCACGGTGACACTGGCCAATGGGATTTCAGGATATTTCAGCCCGATGGCCTGCGGGGCCTCGTGTTCACCGCCAGTGCTGAGCTGGGAATATGACGGGGCGTTTTATCGCCTCTATCTCAAGCTGGGGGGTGAAGACGCAGAAGTGGAGGCCCAAATGGCGGCGATCGCCAACTCTGCCATCACCGCTGGGCCACGATAACGCACCGGATTCTGCGTTTTTTCAACCGGGGCCGGTGGTTTTAGATCCTATTCTGTTCAGATCCTGATTGAGAACTGATTCTACTGAGCCGGGGCCGGAGTTCCTCGACCGCCCAACTGCACATTGGGAGTTTGAATAGTCGGTGCTTGCTGCCCATCCCATTTTTCAATGCGGGCCCGCTCGACGCGCAGGCGCTCTAGTTCGATCAGCTGCGGGGTAATCGACGCCGCCCGGAGACGGTTGGCCTCTGCTTCGGCGCGGGCCTGCTCGATGGTGACTTGCGCTTCACCCCGAGCTTGGGCAACGTTGGCCGCGGCTTCCGCTTCCACCTTGCGACGGTTGGCCTCGGCGGTTTGGGCGGCCTGCTGGGCGGCAAACTGTTCGTCAATGCTAGCTTGAATGTCAGGGGGTAGGCGCAGTGGGCTCAGCAGTGAGACATCCTGCACCACGATAGTGGGAAACCGCTCCTGCACGCATTCGGTGACGCTGGAGACGAGTCGTTGCTGATTAGTCGGCAGCATCGAAGGCGTCAGCTCGAGGGTTTCGGCCACTTCGGAAAAACAGTTGCGCAGACCGTTGCGCAGCTCATTGGCCCGAAACTGATCAGGGGTTTTGCGATAAAGGCGATAAAACTCGTGCAGCTTGGTCGTGTTGGTGCCCGGCATGGCCTCACTGGTGAAGCCAAACGAAACCCCTACATCTGCCGAAACGGGACTGCCGCCAACCGAAAACACAACGGATTCGTCTGTCTCTGAGCCTTCCGTCGCAGCCTGGGTAAAGGGATAGGTATTGATAAACGTGGGAAAGATCACCACTTCTTCGGTGTAGCCGTTATACCAGACGCGACCGGTCACCAGTTCGGCATTTTCGATGCCCTTATTGCCACCATACAGCTGAATTTTGAGCCCCGCATAGCCGGGTTCCACCGTGACCGCACTGGTACCTGGGACAACGCCGCAGGCGCTAACGCTCAAGCCTGTAAGCATCGCTATCAGGGCAGAAAAGGCAAATTTCGGATTGCGAATGCAATAATGCCTATCCGTCCAGTTCCCTGTAGGGGCGCACCGATGTGCGCCCTTCGTCATGGGAGCGCACATCGGTGCGCCCTTACCCAAGAATTTCAGGGTATAAAATTTATGTTTAAGATTCATTTTGATTTT
>DATNOW010000060.1:0-3386 GCA_036703515.1 Chroococcidiopsis sp. | reverse complement strand
CCGATATCCTAGCTACTTTAGCCTTCTATTTGTACGGGCGTGGCATTGGGCAGAAAACGCTAGGGCAATGACAAAGGCTCATGACCCAATGCCACGCCCCTACTCAGGGAATTTCACCTTAATAAATCCCCACTCCTGACTATGGTTACTCCACTGCCCGCGTCAATTCAAGACAACGTTATCTACCCCGACAGCGACGGCAAGCCCATGGCGGACAATACTAAACAATTTCGCTGGATTGTCGTCATCGAGCAAAACCTAGACTGGCTGTTTGCCGATAATCCCAACGTATTCGTCGCTGGCGATTTGTTGTGGTATCCCGTCCAGGGGCGCAACACGATTGTGACGGCCCCCGATGTGCTGGTGGTGTTTGGACGGCCCAAGGGCGAGTCGCCAGAGGCGACGCTTTGCGAACGCGGCTCTTACCAGCAGTGGCGTGAAGACAACATTCCACCCCAGGTCGTGTTTGAAATTTTGTCGCCCGGCAATACCCCCCGCGAAATGGGTCGGAAGCTGCTGTTTTATGACCATCATGGGGTCGAGGAATACTACATCTACGACCCCGATACGGATGACCTGGAAGGCTGGCTCAGAACCGATGGGGTCTTAGATGCGATCGAGACGCTTGACGACTGGATCAGCCCTCGTCTGGGCATTCGCTTTGACCGCTCGGGCGATGAACTGCAAATCTTTCGGCCCGACGGGCAGCGCTTTTTGTCGTATATCGAAATTGGCGATTTGCTCAACCAAACCCGGCAGCAGGCCGAGGCTGAACGCGAACGCGCCGAGCAGGCTGAGCAGCAATTACGGGCCATACAAGAGCAGCTGGCCCAGTATCGCGATCGCTTTGGTGAACTGCCCAATCCCTAGTCCTAGCTGCTACTGACTGCTATTTAAAGTAAATCAGCAGGTTCAGTCCTGGGATGGTGCGCGACAGCGTCCACAGCAGCAGCGCAAAATAGATTAGCCCTAGACTCCACTGATACCAAGCCAAGGCGGTGATCAGACCGGGGACATGCTGATCGCGCAGGCGAATGTCGTTAAAGCCAAATTTGAGCAGGTTGTTGAGGCTGAAGTCGAGATAATTCAGCCAGTTCCAGCCGCGATCCCACGGAATCGGCGTGTAGCGATCGCGAAAAAACGGAAAATTGGGAATATTAGGCAGCCGCCCGATCAGCAGCCGCAGTTGCCGCAGGCTGCCGTCTTCGACAAAGTAGCTAACCTCCATCAGGTCGTGAAAGCGCCCCCGACGATAGATCACAATCAGCATTGCCAGCGGAATCGGGATCGCCAAGAGCCCCAGGTAGAGCAAGGTGAGCCAGGGCGTTTCAGCGGTGCGGAGGATGGCCGACAGCCCCGCTAGCCCCAGCGTGCCTGCCCCACCCAGCATCGCAACCGTCTCGGTTAGCCTCGGCAAAATCGGCGTTGGATGCAGTCGCCGCACCCGATCGATAAACCAAAACAGCAGCGCAAAGTAAGACAGGGCCACCATGCCCACGCCCAAAATCAGCCAGACATTGGTGCCATAGCGACTGAGTGACAGCAGCAGCACTAAGCCCAACCCATTCAGCGCATTGCCGAGGGTGCCCAAAATTCCTTGGGGGTTGCCAGCGACAACGCGATGCTGCACTTTGACATAGGTAGCGAGGTCAATACCCGACAGTTTAAGCAGATCGGGCAGACTGCGAAACGGCTGCTGCCCTCGCGCCTGGGCGATCGCCTCAGCCTGGGATGACGAAAACCCAACCTGCACCAGCCGCGCTGGGGATGCGGTATTCAAGTTGGTGCCAAATAGCTGCTGCCGTAGCTCTTGCAGCCGCAGCTTTTCGCGCAGATATTCAATTTGATTAACATCGGGGATTTGTTCGAGCAGGCGAAAGTTGCGGATTAGGCTGCGCAGCGTCGTCTCATTGCCCTGCAATGCTGGCACCGACAGCACCCGCCCCAACTGCCCCGGATTGCCCAAAATCTTGGCCTTTTCGGCATTAAACTGGAGCGTCGCCACGTTGACATAGGTTTTGGCGGCAAAGCTAGCGTCACCAAAGTCAAGCTGCTCTAGCACCGTTGCCCCCCGCAGGTTAACCGGCTGGTTAAACTGCGCCTGGCGGAAAGACATCCGCGTTTCAAATACGGCTTCCGTAAAAAACAGCGATCGCCCAAAGCTACTGCGGTCAAACATCGCCCGCCCCTGCCAGCGAGTTTGGGCAAAGTCGGCTGGGCCCAACCACTGCACCCGGCTGAAATTAGCCCGTTGCTGAAACACCGACTGGCTAAAGTTAGCCGTATCGCGAAATTCACTCGCTTGAAAATTGGCATCGCCCTGAAACTGCCCCTGGCTAAACTGGGCCCGCTTAAAGAAGATGGCATTGCGAAACCGGGCTTCACCCCGAAAGCCAGCCCCCGATAGGTTCACTGCTTTGCTGAAGCGCGCCTCTGACCAGTCCACGGTTTGCCCAAAAATCGCCCCCTGGGCCTCAACCCGCCCCATAAAGAAAGTGTTGCTAAAGTTAGCAAAGCCGTCAAATCGGGTTTGCACCAGCGTGAGCGGCCCCGGAAAGACGCTGAGCTGTAGGGCCACAGGCTGAGACTGAATCAGCAGCGATCGCGACAGTTGGCTGAGCTGGGCCAGACGGCGGCGATCGCGTGCCAGTTGGGCCTGTTCCGTTTCACCCAGCAGCGGCAGCAGCGGCTGACCATAGAGCGATGCGGCCAACCCCAGTTCACCAATCTGAAATTCGCCCAAAATTTCGGAATAGCTGAGGTCGATCCCCGGTGGAGTTTGCGATCGCAACTGCCCCCGCAGCAAGCGATAAAACTGCTCCCGAAAGGCGCTGTTTTCTGGACGCAGATCGATCACCGTGCGCCGCAGATCGATCACCCGCGCCCCCTCCAGCTTCATCGGGGACTTTAGCCGCTCTTGCAACAGCGGCAAGGTCAGCGGCACTCGTTCCAAACGGGCGATCGCCGCACCGCTGGTGCCATTACTGCCATTACTGCCAACGCCGCCACTGCCACTAATGCCACCACTCGCGGCCCACACTGGCTCAACTGGCAGCATCCAAACCAGCCCTAGCACCATTACGAGTACTAGCCCCAGCCCCAGCCACCCCATAAGCCTTTGCAACCTTCTTCCCCCGCTTCCAGCCACACGTTCACCTGCCCTGTATCTCACACCCAAGAGCATCGCGATCGCAGGCCAGATACCTGCACCACGTTTTTTACCCTTCACCCTTCACCCTTCACCCTTCACCCTTCACCCTTTTTTACTCTTTCCCCAAGAGCGTCGCGATCGCAGGCCAGATGCCTGCACCGTCTTTTACCCTTCACCCGGTTGGTGAGCCTGCCGAACCAACCCCTCCATGCCGGTTGGTGAGCGCAGCCGAACC
>DATNOW010000059.1:0-17377 GCA_036703515.1 Chroococcidiopsis sp. | reverse complement strand
CGCCCCCGGCTGATCGGGCGGTGCCGCGGTGGGATCGGGCAGTTGCCCTACGAGGGTTGTCCAGGTATTAAGAGCGACAGCAGTCTGTCCCTGCTGCGCCTGAATGATGCCAATGCGCAGATCGAGCTGATGAATCAGGGTTTGCTGCTGTTGAATGGTGAGCTGTAGTTGCTGTAGTTGCTGGCTGGCGATCGCCGTATCGGCCGTGTCCCCCGGCGAATCAGCCGATGGATCAGGGGATGGAGCAGCAGATGAAGCAGTAGCAGGCGATAGCCGCGCCAACTGCGCTTGAAACTGATCGAGATTTGACTGCGCTTCACTGCGCACCGATTGATATTGCTCTAAAGCTGCCTTAAGTGGGTCATCGCCCAGCAGCCCCTTCTGCACCGCCGACACTTCGCCGGCCGACAGCTCACCCGGCTGAATTTCCGTGGCGTGAAGCAGCAAATCGGTTTGGTAAAGCTGCAAACGACTGGTGATTTGGGGTGCATTCCAGCTAGCTAACAAAGAAAAGCCAACCTCGAACAACACAAAAACCGTCAGCAAAACCAAAATTAATCGTTTTAGCGTCATTCTCTTTCCCAAACCTAGACTGTTGGCATTCGATGCGCACGGCGGACATTGAATCTTACCCTGTCAGGCATTATCGCATCCAGTTTGGCTGGGAGGGGAGGGAGTGGTTCGACAGGCCCACCAACCAGTTGGTGAAGGGTAAAAAATGTGGTGCGGGCATCTTGCCCGCAAGCCAGTAAACGGATAACTAAAGCAGAAAAGGGGAAAAAGGAGAACCTTTGAGGGGGGTGAAGACAAGGTAGAATGCTTCATGTTTGGTTTACTTAGCGTCCATTCATCGTCTTTGGGAGGATACGGCCCTGGCTACTCGCGTTATTCTTGTGCGGCACGGCATCAGCACCTACAACGTTCTGCGACGGGTTCAGGGTCATTGCGATGAGTCGAACCTCACCGAAGAGGGGCGGGTGGCTGCGTCTAAGGTTGGCGTTACCTTGCAGGGGCTACCGTTTGCGGCGGCCTACAGCAGCCCGTTGCAACGGGCAAAGGAAACGGCCGAGCTGATTATGGCTAATTTGGGTGACAGTGCCCCGGCTAGCGGTTTGCAATTTACCGATTTGCTCAAAGAAATTAACCTGGCAGAATGGGAAGGGCTAGAGTTTGACGCGATCGCCGAACAGGATCCTGAACGCTATCGGATCTGGCGCGATCGCCCCCACACCCTCACCATGGTGCAAGACACGCCCAGCGGGCCAGTCGAGTTTTTCCCGGTGGTTGATCTATACGAACAGGCCAAAACGTTTTGGCAAAAAGTCATCCCCAACCATGATGGCGACACGATCTTGGTCGTGGCCCACAGCGCCATCAATCGCGCCCTGATCAGCACAGCGATCGGGCTCGATGTGACGGGCTACAAATCGTTTTATCAGGCCAACTGCGGCATCAACGTAATCAATTTTTCGGGCGGCTGGGATCAGCCAGCGCAGCTAGAATCGGTCAACCAAGTTACCCATTTGGGCAACCCGTTTCCGGCCTTTCGGGGCAAGCATGGCGGCATTCGCATGCTGCTGGTGCGCCACGGCGAAACCGACTGGAACCGGCAGAAAAAGTTTCAAGGGCAAATCGATGTGCCGCTTAACCCCGAAGGTCGCAGCCAGTCAGGGCGGGCGGCGGCGTTCCTCAAAGATGTACCCATCGATCGGGCGGTGACGAGCCCCATGCTGCGCCCCAAGGAAACCGCTGAGATTATCCTAAGCGGGCGCAACCTCACCCTAGAGCTAGACGACAACCTCAAGGAAATTAGCCACGGGCTGTGGGAAGGCAAGCTAGAGTCAGAGATTGAAGAAATCTACGCCACCGAACTCGATCAATGGAAGCGATCGCCCCATCTGGTGCAAATGCCCGAAGGCGAAAACCTAGACCAAGTGTGGGAACGGGCGATCGCTGCGTGGCAGGCAATTGTCGCCTCTACCCCCGTCACCCCCGGTCAAGTCACCACGGTGATGGTGGTCGCCCATGACGCTATCAACAAGGCCATTCTTTGCCACCTGATTGGCTTTGGCCCCGATGCCTTCTGGACGTTCAAGCAGGGCAATGGCTCGGTTAGCGTCATCGACTATGCCGGCGGAGCCACCGCCCAACCGCTGCTGCAATCGATCAACATCACCAGCCACCTCAGCGCTGGCGTGCTCGATCAAACGGCTGCTGGGGCGTTATAGCAAAAACGGCGTTACCCTCATCACCCATCCTTCTTTCTAAGGATCAGGGATTTAATAACCGGGAATTCTTGGGTCAGGGCGCACAGCGGTGCGCCCTGACATAGAACTGGGCTGATAGGAATTATTTAATCCACGATTCTAAGGATTGCGAACTTAATAGAACCGCTTTCGGGTCAAGAAGCGCGCCACCATATTGATGCACAGAATCAGCCCGACAATCACCAGTGCAGCAACCCATGCGAGCTGCTGCTGATTTTTGTAAGGGGAAATTGCAAAGTTGTAAATCAATACGGAAAGGGTGGCAATCGGCTCCAGCGCACCATTAAACCCAAACTGGCTAAAGAGGGCTGTAAACAACAGCGGCGCTGTTTCCCCGGCTGCACGCGCCAATGACAACGTTACCCCTGTGGCGATAAATGGAAACGCGGACGGTAAGACAATGCGCCAAACCATCTGAAAATTGGTCGCGCCTAGAGCGATCGCCCCTTGGCGAATTTCTCTAGGAATTTGCTTTAAGCCCTCTTCCACGGTGCGTACAACAATGGGCAACATTAGAATGGAAAGCGCCACTCCACCCGCCAGTGCCGAAAAGGTTCCCGTGGTTAAGACCACAACTCCATAAGCAAACAAGCCACAGATAATAGACGGCACCCCGCTTAAAACATTGGTGCAAAACCGAACAAAGAGCGCAAAGCGAGTTCCACGTCCAAACTCTGCCAGATAAATTGCGGCCAAAATCCCGACCGGGATGCTCAACAGTGAACTAATCGCTAATGTAATCAAAGTTCCAACGATCGCGTTTCTAAATCCACCACCCGCAACAAGAGGCGGGGGAGGAAGTTCGGTAAACGCAGCGGCATCGAATCGCCCAGCGCTTTTCACCACGATATTAATCAAAATCGCGATCAGCGGAATAAGGGTAACAACTGCGCAGACTATAACAAAAGCTGTCATCCCATAAGCAAAGCTATTGCGCCGAGCACGACGACTGGCAAACATGGATGCGCCCTGGGTTGCAACAAGAGTGCTTTGATCTAACGCTTCAGTCATGATTTATTCAACTTGTTGAAAACGACTGATGATAACTTCTGCCACGATATTAACCAGAAGCGTCAAAACCATGAGTACGAGGCCAGCATAGAGAAGAGAAGAGACCTGTAGCCCACTGGCTTCTGAAAACTGATTGGCAATGAGTGAAGCAATGGTAGAAGCCGGCTCAAAAAGAGAGACACTGATGCGATTGGCGTTGCCGATCAGCATCGCCGTGGCCATGGTTTCACCTAAGGCGCGTCCAAGCGCCAGCATGATGGAGCCGACAATGCCAGACAGTCCAGACGGTAAGATCACGCCTAAAATTGCTTCCCAACGCGTTGCCCCCAAGGCCATTGCTCCCTGTCGCAACTGGGGCGGCACCGAAAGCAATGTATCTCTTGAAATGGCCACGATGGTTGGAAGAATCATGATGGCTAAAACAATCCCCGTAGGGAGCATGGCCCGGGTTGTCGGCTCGCTGCCAAAAAGCGGTAGCCAGCCCAGCAGATGATGCACTCCTTCAAAAAACGGCACAGTGGCCGGGATGAAGACAAAAATCCCCCACAAACCATACACAACGCTCGGAATGGCAGCCAATAGCTCGATCAGGAACGCAGTCGGGATCAAGATGATGTTGGGCAAAAAGTTTTCGCTCAGAAAGATGGCAACTCCAATTCCCAAGGGCACAGCCAGAATCAGGGCGATCGCCGAACTCACCAGAGTTCCATAAATTTGTGGCAATATCCCGTAGGTGTTCTCCACGGGGTTCCACTGGCTTGCGAGCAGAAACTTAAAACCAAACGCCTGCATCGCTGGAATGGCAATATTCACCAGTTCCGCCGTGATGGCCACCAGGATCAGGGCCAATGCGGTCGCTGAAGCTGCGGTCAGTCCCCAAAATATTCGATCGATGGTGCGCACTGCACTAAACGGTTGCTCTGCTTTAATTAACGACTTTCGCAGCAGGGTAGTCATACAGTTCACTTCATGGCAACTCGTGCGGAAACACCTGCATCAATGCTTGATTGTTTACGGCCGAGACTCAGCCGCGTTTGCAAACAATCAATATTTGGTTTGATTAAATCCACCCTCCCTAGGATCATGGAATTAACCACCTGCAATTCTTGGGTAGGGGCGCACCGCAGTGTGCCCCTACAGAGACCTAGGCTGATAGGGAATATTTAATTCACCATCCTTAGCCTTTAATCTGATCGATAGCTGTCATTACGCGCTGGGCTAGTCCTTCGGTCACAGGCACATAGCCAAGCTCTTGGGCAAATGTCTTACCACCCGCCAATGACCAGTCGATCACGGCTTTGAGTGCCTCTAGCTTGGCTGTATCGGCGTACTTGGGATAGAGCAACAGCCAGGTTAACCCGGCAATCGGGTAGGCCCCTTCACCACTGGGGTCAGGAACAGATAGGGCAAAGTCTGCGGGCACTTCTTCGCCTTCAAAGGCCAATGCGGCCGACTCGGGCGAGGGGGCGATGTATTTTCCAGCTTTATTTTCTAGCTCTGCCATGGAAAGTTCATTCTCGTGGGCATAGGCATATTCGACATAGCCAATGCTGCCCTCGGTTTGCTGAATCTGGGCAGTAACGCCTTCGTTGCCTTTCGCACCAGCGCCCACCGGCCATTCAACCGATTTACCACTCCCTGCAGTCCAATTGGGGCAGGCTGCCGCAATATGGCTAGAGAAGATAAACGTAGTGCCACTGCCATCCGAACGATGCACCCAGCCAATGGGCTGATCTGGCAATGTAGCACCCGTATTTGCTTGGGCGATCGCCGGATCATTCCACCGTGTAACCGTGCCTTGCACAATGCCACAAAAAGCTTCACGCGAGACCTTGAGATCTTGCACACCGGGCAGGTTATAAGCTAGCACGACAGCACCACCCGTCATCGGCACCTGAATCGGATCAGCACCATATTTTGCCTTAAAAGACTGCTTTTCTTCATCGGTCAATGGGGCATCGCTGGCTCCAAAATCAACGGTTCCTGCAAGATACTGCTCTACGCCCGCACCACTGCCAACGGATTGATAACTAATTTGCACGCCAGATTGCTGCTTATTGAATTCTGAAAACCAGCGTTGATAGAGAGGGGCGGGAAAACTCGCGCCTGCACCGCTCAAACTTGCCTTCAAATCTCCGCCTGCCGACATCGCGGCAGGAGACGCGGCATCCGTCGAATTTGAGGCGCTTGCGGTCGGCGCATTGTTCGTACTCGTACAACTGGTAGCCGCAACCGTGATCACAAAGGCAGAAACCAATAACGCTCGTCGATTGCAGTTCATAAATATCCTCAATTATTCAACTAACGCCAAAAAATTAACGCCAAAAAATGACTGCGAGGGTCTATCTGAAGCTCGCTGGAGTCAACGCCACCTGAGGAAAGCTAAGGGGAAAGGTGCGATCGCTTTTTCGGGTGGTTGTCAACCATCCTGGAAACCCTTTAGACCAGCAGTTTACCCCTTAGACAAACTTGAGCAATGGCCCTAACTTTCGGCGCAAAAGCTAGAGCATTGGGGGCCGTGGTGATTAGCCCCAGACGGATAGCACATGCCCATGCAGCACACACTGCATGGCACTCAAAAACCTACATGACGATAATTGCAAACAAAAAGGACAAAAAAAGGACAAATGCGATTTCATCCAAACGGGTGATCACTTTTGGCGTGATGCATCCGTGAGCGGGAGAATAATTTGAAATACAGAACCCTCTCCGAGTACACTCGTCGCCCTAATTTTTCCGCCATGGGAGAGGACGATTTGCTGGGCGATCGCTAGGCCTAGTCCCAGTCCACCCGTCTGGCGCGATCGCTCTTTGTCGACTCGATAAAATCGCTCAAAAATGTAAGGCAAATCGGCCCTGGGAATGCCAATACCGGTATCTTTAATTTGCAGAATTGCACTGTTGCCCGTTGTCTCTAGGTGGGCCTCAATGCTGCCGCCATCGAGAGTATATTTGCAGGCATTGGTCAGCAAGTTAGCGATCGCTTGCCTTAACAGGTCTGGATTGGCTTTGACCAAAATCGGATACTCTGGCACGCGAGCAATCAGCAGGAGCGCATTTGCCCCAAACATCTCCTGATACTCATCGAGCAGGTCTTCAAACAGCCAACCCAAATCAATGGTCGTTAGAGTATCTAAGGCTAAGTGTTGAGAGCGGGCCAAAATAAGCAAATGACTCACCAGCGCACTCATGTCTCTAGCCAAACCCACAACGTTTTGCAGTCGTTGCACAGACTGAGTCGCTTCATCTGACAGGAGGCCAAGCTGTGCATTGCTCAAAATCGCGGCTACGGGCGCACGCAGCTCATGGGCAGCATCGGCCGTAAACTGTTCCATGCGCTGATAAGACCGTTGCGCAGGCTGCATTGCAATGCCGCTTAAAACCCAACTCGCCGCCGCAATCACAACAATCACCAATGGCACAGCGATCGCCAAGATCATCCTAAATTCATCCAGCGTTGTGCGGGAAGATGTTAGCGAGATGCCCGCCTGGAGATAGCCAATAATGTGATTTTCGGCGTAAAGCGGCAACGTGATTTGTCGTATCCAAGGATCGACTGTAGAGCTTTTGCTTTTTTGGGTCGCAATCCGCGGATAGCGTGGACGGTCGGCTAACTTTGTCGGTGGCGGTGAGCCTACAAACTGCAATAATTTGCCATCCGTGTCATACCAGCGTGCATAGCTAACACCGCTGCTGTGCAGCAAAACATAGCGAGTACCCAATAGTGGAACATTGCGAAGCTGTACATTCCAATGTCCATTCTGTTCTTGATAGCGAACGCTAGCGGCTAACAGCTTAGTAGAAGCATACAAAATCTTGTCAATATCTCGTAATTCTCGATGCACTTCCAAGGAGTAAATACCCGCAGCAAAAGCGACTAAAATACTGCCCATGGATAGGGTAAACCAGCGAACCAAGGTATGCCGATTATGGTTGAACATCTAGAAAGATCACTGCAACAAAGGCTCGCATCTTTATCTATCAAGCTCTATTAGGCTCTATCAAGTTCTATTAGGCTCTATTAAGCAGAATGCATATAACAACTAGAGGCAAACGGTTTGAGCCGATATCCAACTCCGTAAACAGACTCAACCCAATCTGCTGCCCCAATGCTTCTAAGCCGTTGACGAAGACGACGCACCAGCTTATTCATCGCGTTGCTTTCAGGCTCTATATCCCACGACCACAGCGCTTGTTCAATCTGCCCGTGGGTAAGAATTTGATGGGGATGCCGCAGGAAGTATTCTAATAGCTGAAATTCTTTTCTCGATAGTTCGACGGTTTTTGATTGGTATTCAACCGTCATCGTAGACAGCCTCAGCTTTAAATCAGAAAAACACAGCATATCGTCATTCCATAGTTGCGATCGCCGCCCCAATGCACGCACCCGCGCCAGCAATTCAAGAATGTCGATTGGCTTGACTAAATAATCGTCTGCACCAGCATCTAATCCCGCCAGCTTATCGTGTAAACCATCCTTAGCCGTTAAAATCAAAATTGGCGATCGCTTGCCTATTTCTCGATAATAGCGACATAGCTGAATTCCACTAATTTTGGGTAACATCCAGTCTAGAATCAGCAAGTCATACTCTCTAGTGAGCAGCAAAGCTTGAGCATTTTCTCCATCTTGCACTGGGTCTACGACGTGTTTCGCTTGCGATAGGGCCGTGTGGATGGGCTCTAGCTGCTTAACATCATCTTCTACCAGTAGAATTTTCATGCTCACGATTTCGGTCACAGATCTCTAGCATCGTAGCGATCGAAGATAAAGAATGGGTTAAATCAGCAATGGTGCCGCACCGGATCATTAAAGCTCTACTTTTGGAATTGGGCATTCCCATTACGCTAGTGGGAGTCGCATTTTGGCTTGGCGGCAAACTCTTCCAAGACCAAGCGCTCAGCCACATTCGCTATATCCATCCGGCCAAGTCGAATGAGCTTGAGTCTGATTTTGAAATTCCCATTGACTCCATCTTGATTCGAGCCGAGATTGAACCTTCCCAAAAGCGAACGAGTGTAGAAATCACCCGCTTCAACTCTCTCGAATCACCGCTTGAGCTAGAATTTCCAACAACGCAAACGGCTCAGCTAGAAAAGCAAATTGCTGAAACTCTGAATATTCCCTTAGAGGAAGTAAAAGATAAGATTCGCTACCGGGTTGTCAATTCTCAACCGCCTCCCGCCCCGCCTAGCCCTTGAACCCAAGTCTTAGGTGGCGCAATCTGACTCTCCACGCGTCATTACCTCGCGCCGCTACGTCCCCCAAATACCACCTACCCAACCAGCCTCAGGAAAGCCGCCATGTCGCAAGAATTTACAGCAGACGAGTGGAACCAGATCATGACCCTGCTGGCAGCCAACCCCGACCGCTATGGGCTGCCCCGCCGCGAATATGGCTCGGTGGTGCTGGGCTCGTTTAACGTTCGCAAGCTGGGGGCCCGCAAGCCGCGCAGCGAGATGACGTGGAAGTTTTTAGCCCAGGTCTGTCGGCAGTTTGACCTACTGGCGGTGCAGGAGATCATGCCCGATCTAGAAGGGTTTGACTACCTCAAAGGGCTGATGGGCGACGAGTTTGGTGCGGTCGTGTCGGATGTCACGGGCGTCTTTCCCGGCGAAGAGGGCTTGGGCGAACGACTGGGGTTTATTTTTAACTGGTCGGTGGTGCAGCGGGGCACGATCGTCTCTGATATTTCCTACGACCGCAGCAAGCTCTTGGCGACGATGATTGAACACCATCAAGCCTTGAGCGAGGCGCTAACGCCCTATCTGCGCTATCTTGATGCCCTCAAAGCGTGGGAGCAAAACCCCAGTGGGACAAAGCCCAAAAAGCCGAAGGTGCAGGTGCCTGTCTTTTTGACCTTTATTCGCCAGCCGTTTTGCGCCAGTTTCAAGATCGTCGGGCATCCCGGCACCACGCCTTACGAAATCATGGCGGTCAATGCCCATCTCTACTTTGGTGAGGGCATTGAAGACCGCAGGCAAGAGTTTGATGCGCTGATGGAATGGATTTTGGCCCAGGTCAAAACCAACGATCAGACCTACTATCCTAACTTTGTGCTGCTGGGGGATCTCAACCTCGATTTTGACGACCCAATTCGCGATCGCCCCCGCATTGAAAAACACATCAAAACCTTCAATCAGGACATGCAGGCGGCTGGCTCTACCACCAACGTCAACTTCCCGTTTATCGATATCCACCCCACCCAAACCGCGCCGTTTCGCAGCAATGCTCGGCTCAGCGAAACCTTTGACCAAATCGGACTGTTCAATCGCGATCGCCGCCTGCCCGATTACACCATCAACGCCACCATGGGCAGCCATCCCCGTGGCCCCGATTATGGCGTGTTTAATTTTGTCGAACTGTTCCGCGAGGGGCTGGGGCTGCCGCCCTTAGAGCAGCTATCCCCCGCAGAGCAAAAGGCCTTTTATGCCCGATTTGAGTTTGAGGTCAGCGATCATCTGCCGCTGTGGTTGCGCTTGCCGCTGCCCGATGCCTAGGAGCGCTCTGGAGATTCCAGCACAGGATTAGAGCACAGAATGAAAGCACGGGATTAGAGCACGGGATCAAGGCACGGACTCAAGACACGGGATCAAGACGGGTGCCCAGCCCGATCGCCCTAGACTTCAACGGCCCCGAGAGCTTTGAGGGTTTGACGCTGGGCGGGGCTAATCGCCTCGACTCCTGTAATATTCATGCCTTCGTAGGGGCGGTTGACGTAGAGCGATCGCGTCCACTCTTGGCTAGCCCGGTTCCACAGGCTAACGATGCCGTCAGCGCTGGCGCAAATTAACCACTGGCGATCGCCGCTAAAGCCCACAAACCAGTGATCGTGGGGGGGCAGATCAAGACTGCTGAGACATTGATTGGATACAACATCCCATAGGTAAAGACGGTGGCGATCGCTGCTGCATACCAGGGGGCGATCGCCAGATTCCCCAGATTCCCCAGATTCCCCAGATTCCCCAGATTCAACCGTCACCGCCCGCACCCAACCGGGCTCATCCTGATGCCAAGTGTGCAACGCGGTGCCCGTGCCCACATCCCAAACCTTGGCCGTGCCATCATAGCTGCCGCTGATCAGCGTCGTGCCCGCCGTGCCAAACTCCAGCGTATGGATGCGGCTCCCGTGAGCGGCAATCGTCTGAAGGCAGGTGCCGGTTTGCGCATCCCAACATTTGATCTGGCGATCGCGCCCGCCGCTGGCAATCAGCCGTCCATCGGGGCTAATGGCGATCGCCTTGACCCGATCGCTGTGACCGATCAGCGTATCTTGGCAGGTCAGCGTCTGCCAGTTCCAGTGTTTGAGCGTGTGGTCGTCACTCGCGCTGACCAAGCGATCGCCCGTCGCGCTAAAGCATAGGCCCGTCACCGCTCCCCGATGCCCCGTCAGAGTAGCGATCGGTCGGCCGGTAGCCGTATCCCACAGTTTGATCGTGTGGTCGTAGCTGCCGCTAGCCAAAATGTCGGCCGTGGGGCTAAAGGCCAGAGCGCTAATCCACTCGCCATGCCCCGCCAAAATCTGCATACAGCGGCCGCTGCTATCCCAGAGGTGAATGGTGTGGTCGTCATTGCCGCAGGCAATCAGCCGACAGTCGGGACTGAAGGCCACGGCTCGAAGCTGGCGGTGGATCGCCCGCAGCGTATGCAAACAGCGCCCCGTCTGCCGCTCCCAGAGCTTGACCAATGCGCTCGTGCCGCCGCTGGCCAGGGTTTGCCCATCGGGGCTAAAGGCCAGGGAATGGACGCCGTGGGCGTCAATGGGCAGGGTTTGCAGGCAGTCGCCGCTGGCCACATCCCAGAGTTTAATCGACTGGTCGTGGCTGACGCTGGCTAAGATCAGCCCGTCGCTGGCTGGGATCGCCTCGGCAGAAGCCGTTACTGGACTAGAAGCCGTCACTGGACTAGAAGCCGTCACCGGACTGGAAGTAGTCACCGGACTAGAAGGAGCAACCAGGTCAGGTCTGGGGGCAAAGGCAAGCTGCACCACTGCGTCTTGGTGCTCATTGAGCAACTGAAACCGCTGCCCGTTATGGACATGCCACAGCCGAATCAGATGGTCGTCACTGGCAGCTAAAATCACCTGCCCGCTGGCATCAACGGCGATCGCCCCGACCAGATAAGACGGGCTATCCATCGTTTGCAGTAGTGCCCCCGTGCTCACCGACCACTGCCGCACGGTTTGGTCGCGGCCGAGGCTGACCAGGGTCAAGCCGTTCCCCCCTGGCGTCTGGGCACGCACAGGGCTAAAGGCGATCCCCTGCACCGCGTCGGTATGCCCCAGCAAGCGATGGAGACAATAGCCAGAGTGGGTCTGCCAAAGGGCGATCGCCCCATCCCCGCTGCCGCTGGCCAACTGCTGCCCGTCGGGGCTAAAACACAGCACCGAGATGCGATCGCCATGCCCTGGCAAGACCGATAAACACTGCCCCGAGTCTAGATGCCACAGCCGCACGGTGCCATCGGCCTCTCCCGAGGCCAACCGCTGCCCGTCGGGGCTGACCGCCAGCACCTCGATCGCCCCCACCCGCTCAGAAAATTTAGCCACTAGGGCACCGGCTGCGGCATTCCAATCTGACACCTGCCAGAGGGCAATTTCGCCGCTGTCGTCTGCCGTCACAAGCTGACCATTTGGGCGAAACGCAGTCACCAAGCGGCTGCCCAAGGTCTGGGCAAACATCGAGCGGCCCAGGTTGGCGTGGGCCAGGTTAACGTTGATCAGCGCCGTGGTGGGCACGTAGGCTTGCCACAGCGACAGATAGGAAAAGTCGTAGCCCGCTAGGTTAACGCGCAGTTGGGTGCAGAGATTGATCAGATTGCCGCCGCCATAGCCCGGCGCATTATAAAACTGCTCGCGAATCAGCCCAATCAGCCGCTTGAGCGTGTCTTCTAGGTTGCCGCTTTGGCGACAGGCATCGCGCAACCGGGCCGCAATGGGCTGCAAAATGCGGCGCTGCTGGCGATCGCGCAAATATTCTTTGGTGTGGGCTTTGATCAGCGCATGGCTCATCAATAGCTGCGGACGCAGGTTGCGTAGCTCATCCACAACCTGCTCTACCAGTTGCTCTAGGATAAATTCTGCCACCACCGGCGATTGGGTAAACCAGGGCCCCTCTTGGCGAATCAGCGATCGCTGCCGCAGCGACTCTAGGGTATCGGGCAGGCGGCGAGCGGCCTCATGACCATTGAGGTCGTTTTTGAGATCGCCTAATGTCATCGGCTCCCCGTTGATCGCCAGCCAATACATCACCTCCTGCTCTAAGGGCGACAGCCGGGCACACTGCTCACACAGCAGCGCTTGGATGCCGCCGATCAGCTCCACCCCAAATTCGCGCTCCCGCACCCACTGCAAAAACTGCGAGATATTGCCACCCCAGACGCTGGCAATGCGAAAGGCCACCATTTCTAAGGTTTTGGGGTTGCCGTCATAGTAGTGGATCAGGGCTTGCCACTCGGTGTCGGTAGCCGCGAGGTTGCGGTTGGCGTCTACAATCTGCCGCCCCACCGCCCAGGGCAACCCGCTCAGCGGCAGCGCCTGGACGCGATCGCCCGTCAGGTAGGCCAAATCTCTGGGCTGCTCCCGCCCGCTGAGCAGCAGACAGCTCATGTGGTTCGTGGTGGCCATCCGCCGGAAAAACTCACTGTAGTCTTCATAGCCAGCCCGATAGACACCCACCTGCACCTGAGTTTGAAAGATCGACTCGATTTGATCCAAAATCACCAAACAGCGGTGGTGAGCCAGCCAGGCCATGACGTGCTGAATCTGACGGTTGGGCTCGGGGGGCAAGGTCGTCTCGTCGCCCGGCGCAATGCAGCGCAGCAGATCGCGAAACACTATAGTCAGCGGTACGTCATTGGCAAGAGAGCGGCAAAATACCACGTCAAACTGGTCGAGTACGCGTTTGGCTAGCTTTACCACCAAGGCCGTTTTGCCAATGCCCCCAGCCCCACAGACCGTAATCAGGCGGGCGGGCGGCGAAGGGCGATCGCCCTTCGTCTGTCCGGTAATCCAGCCGCTGAGCTGATTGAGTTCATCGCTGCGCCCAAAAAAGCGGGACACATCCAGGTTGAGCTCGCCCCAGTCTTGGCGTACCGTGGGAGGCGATCGCCGAGTGCCATGCCCGTTGATGATCTCCGCCGACAGCACTAGGCTGGGGTCAAGGTCGGCGTCTAGTGAACCCCGGCGGCTATTGGGATTGTAGGGAAACGTAGGGGGCAGTCCATGGGGCAGGGTATGGAGCGGATTATGGAGGGCGTGGGCAGCATCCTTAGCCGACAAGCAGCGCTCTAGGGCCGACCGAAAATTGCGCTTCGTGACCGGTTCGCCCAGCGCCTCTGACAGCAGATCCCACAGGGCCGGGCCAACATCCTGACTAATGTAGCGATCGCTATAGCCGAGCTCGTCTGCAATTTCTCGATAGGTCTGATTCAACAGCGCGCCGCGCAAAATCGCCAGCTCAACATCTTTCAAATGCCGTTGAGCCGTCTTAAAGACCACCTCATCAGCCACCCTGACGGCATCGTTGTGATCCATTGCCAGCGAAAATCAGTAGATTCCCTGAATCGATACCTCAGTTTATCCTGAATTTTCCTGAATTTTCCTGATCTTTTCTCAGGTTCTATTTATGGTTTCCTGAACTTTCCTGGAACAGCTATCGGCGCAAACTCCCGAACTTTTCCGCCTGCAAGAATTTATTAATCTAAGCGATTATCTGAATATCGAAAGTTGAAATGTTTTTTTCATTTCTGCGATCGATAACTGCTGCTAGCCAGGAGGCTAATCAATCATGAACACCGTGATAAAGCTGTTGAGTCCCCTCTTCGTTTCGAAGTCCACAGCCCAAACGTTGCCTACGCCCCGCAACGATGCCTCGACCCCTCGGGCGATCGTGGCTCAAGCGATCCAACCCGGTCAGGCCGGCCGAGTTCGCTTTCGGGCGTCATGGTGGTATGCACGCTGCGCCAGTGATGTCATGCTGCCGCCTAACTCGGTAGTTTACGTCGTCGGCCGGCAAAACATCACCCTATTGGTTGAGCCGTTACCTGGACACTAACAGCGCGCGCTGTGGACGGTAGGGGGGAACATCTCCCCCTCGCTGACGAGGCACCCCCGGTGCTTTGTCGCTATCCGCCCCGCGCATACCGGAAGTGGTCGAGGTGGGTTTGACGCCCCCAGCACACCTACCCTCGACCACACCTTACGCCTCGATTGCCCCTGCCTAATCTTGAACGTTCCTAACCCCTACGTTTTTAACCCCTAGATCAGGCAGAGTGACAACTGGGCGTGGGGGAGTAGTCGTATCCCTCATCAATACAGGGCTGTCGCTAGCTAGCTAGGGGCAACAATCCCACCTCGGCATTCAGCCGTCGCTCTAGGTAGAGGTACAGCCCTTCACTGGCCTCAAAGTAAATTTCGACGTGGTCGCGCCCTTGCTCAGCAGAAACAATATCGGCTCGGTATTGAGGATTGACCAAGAAGTTGAGCCACTCGGCAACGTCAGCATGGGGCACCGCCAATTTACCCAAGCGATAGCCATCAACCATTTCTACCGAAAAACTTACCGAAAAACCTGCCGAAAGGCTTACCGAGCCGTGAGTCGGGCAATACATGTCAAGCATCCTGTCTAACGTGGGTGGACTCGAACGCATTTAGTACTAATGTACTAAATAGTATCTCCGATCGCCCTAGGGTTCTGTCAAGCAGTTGGGGTGGGGGTGAGGTTTGCCGTTACGTTTTCGGGTCTTGCCGTTTTCAGGTCTAGCCGTTTTCAGGTCTAGTCAGTGCTGATCAATCCATTGCTAATCACTTGCTAATCAATCAGGAGTCGTATAGTGTCCCGCCGATTTCCCCTGTCGTCTCGATCGCAGTCTGTGTCTTGCTTGCCGCCACCGTCAGACGGCTCTCCGATGCCCCCTACCGAGAGTGCCCCCACCATGATCACCATACCTTCTGTTTTTTTCCCACCCCCTCCTAGTCCGCCAAGTCCTACTAGTCCACTGCCCCCTGCGAATCCACCGAGCCCTACGAACCCATCGCATCCTAAAAAGGGCGATCGCTTCAAGCTATTTCGGGTCAGCTTAGCCGTAGCCGTGTCGATTTCGGCCGGTGCGGCGCTGCTGTCGAGTGCGGCCGGCACCTATTTTGCGGTACGTCGCCATCTAGACAGCCAAGTCCAGCAACAGCAGCTTGCGCTATTGCAGCGGGCCCAGAGCTATCAGCAGACCGAAGACTTTGCGCTGTGCATCAGCTATGCCGAACAGGTGTTGCCCGCCTCCCCCAGTCTGCCGCGGGCCCGGCTGGTTTTGATGGAATGCCGCAACGCACAGGCGTGGCTGATGCTCGATGAAGCCAACCAGTTTGCCGAGCGGGGTGAGTTGGCCAAGGCGATCGCCCTGGCCAATGCCATCCCCCCAAGCTCTAGTCGGGCGATCGCCCAGCAGCTTGTGTTGCGCTGGTCTACCCGAATGATGGAAATCGGGCGCGATTACTACTACAGTTCGACCAATCAGTTTAATGCGGCGATCGCCACCCTCCATGCCATTCCGGCAGGTAGCCCGCTGTATAGCGAAGCCCAGACAACGCTCCAGCAATGGCAAACCGAATGGGCCGCCAACGCCCAGCACTGGCAAGACGCCCAAACCGCCCTAGAGCAAGACGATTTGACGACTGCCCAGCAAGCGGTCATGCAAATCAGCCAACATCCGTTTTGGGCAAGCCAAAGTCAACCCTTGCGGCAGGCGATCGCTACCAAAGCCCAAGACCGTCGCTATGCGCAGCTTGTGCGCGAGGCCGAAACCCGGCTCGGCACCCGTCAACCCGACGCGGCGATCGCCCTAGCCCAGCAGCTTCCCGACCAAGCCCCCTGGCTCGATCGCAAAACGCAACTGCTGAGCCAGGCCAGACAGCAGCGCTGGCTGATCAATGGCTGCCGCACGCTGTCCTTAGGGCTGTTTTGCTATTAAAAATAGCGCTGGGGATCAATGCGATTCGCACGCTCCATAGGTGTTGAAAATCCCTAGGTTTTGTCCAGAGAGGCTGAGTCTCTCTGGACAAAACTTTCTAGAGCAATCTGTGCCAATTAACCTATGCCAATTAACCTGTGCCAGATTAACAAGAGGAACAGCCCCATCGACTTCTGCCGATTATTGCCGTCTTCGTTGTGTATGAACCTAACAAGACTTACTGCTCGGCATCGCTCTGGGGAAACACTATGAAACTGGGTTTTGGCATCAAACTAGCGGCTTTAGCACTATTGGGCATGGGCAGCAGCCTGGCCAATCCGGCCCATGCCGTGCAATTTGACCAGCAAGAGGTCAACCCGCGCAACTTCATTGCGATCGCCGCCCCCGTCGCAGGTGGGGCCTCCCATCAACTGCTGATTTTGGAACAAATCAACAACAGCCGCCCCTGCTGGCGAGAAACCGGCAGCAACCCCCGCACCGTAGAACCACTGCTGCTTAACTTTGACTTTACGGGCATTTGCGGACGCAGTACCGACAGCAATGGATATTCGGTGCGGGTCGCTGGGCAAGACTTAGCCTCCCAATATCGCCTCCGCGTTGTCCGGCGGCAAAACGACCTCGTGTTGGTGGCCTCTCCCTTCGGCAATCCCAACAGCCCCGCGTTAGAAATTGGGCGCGCTAATGGGGTGTCGTCTGACTTTACCCAGATCGAGCTTGATCCAGGCTGGCGAATCACCCGCCGCACCTTCAACGGTCAGCGGCTAGGGCATGTCTATCTCACCAACGACCGAGACTTGCCCACCCTGATTGCAGCGGCCACCAACCCCGACCCAGCGCCCAGCCGTCCGCCTGTCGTCTCGCAGCCAGCCCCAACCCAGCCAGCCCCAACCCAGCCAGCCCCGACCCAGCCCCGTCCAACCCAGCCTCTTCCCACAACTCCGATTCCCGTTCCCCCACCCGTCACGTCTGGGGATGATTCGGATAGCCCGGCCGAAGTCGTCGATTATCGGGTTGTCGTGCGGGCTCGCGGCCGGGATGAGCTAGCCCAAGTGCGGGTGCTGGTACCCGATGCCTTTTTGATTACTATTCGCGGACGCGACTATGTCCAAGCGGGAGTATTTCGCGATCGCACCACCGC
>DATNOW010000058.1:0-7498 GCA_036703515.1 Chroococcidiopsis sp. | reverse complement strand
GACCGTAAACACTGCCCGCCTGCTTCTGCGCTTCCTCGATGAAGTGGCGGAAGAGCGTTGGGCTTGGCGCAAGCCCCAAAAGATCGATGTAGCCGTCCAGGGACTGGTTCATTCCGAACACGAGTCTGGCCATATCTCTTTCTTTTCTTACACGACATATCCGATGATGTCTGTTGGCGTCTAACAGATCGCTTGAGCGGTCGCAAATAACCTTCAATTTACCCAAGCGTCTAGAAGTCCGCTCCAAGCGATTTGTTAGACCGTGCTTTCAACCTCTAATTAGTGACTCTACGTTGGTGGAGGCGGAGATCCGTCGTTGGGCTGGGAATCTTGATTTGCTGCCTTAGTAAGTCTTTCGTAAGTTTGTTCAGACAATAAACCAGCGGCAAAAGCAAGAAGCAAGATACCTTCAGTGCGTAAATCTTCAACTCTTGCTGTAGATGTTAATCCATTAACAGAAAGATTAACAACAAATGTAGCAATAGCTAATAAGATGCCAAATATGGGCTTATAAAAATATGATCTTATTGGTGTTTCTTTTTTAGGATCTATATGTTCTCTAATCAGAAAGATAATACTGCCAAGGGCTCCAAGCATAATTAATAAACCAAAGGTATCGACTAATTTCAGTTGCCTTCTTCGATTTCTCTCCGCGATCAACCAGTTTTGAGCTTCGAGAGGTAGCAATATATCGTTAGGTTTAAATTGAGGACCTCTAAATTTTGCAGGTAAGATCTCATTACTAATGGTTAATTTATTAATGTCAATGTCTTGTAGATCATTAGCGGCAAGGGCTTTCAACTTAGTTTCGACAATTTCAAACAAAATTTTGTAGTCTACTGGTTTTATCTCATCTTCTCGTTTTGTATCATCTTCTTGTTTCTTAGGTATTTCTCTCCATGATATGTTCACTTGTAGCAAGTCTAATACAGTTCCTATAGGAGGAACTTGATCACTAAATTTACCTGCATATTCTGTATCAATATAACAATCTAAATAATCAGTAGGATCAAAAACCTTCTGAGAATTGCCAAAAACCTTCTGAAAATTGCAAGGTTTCTTATTATTAGATGATATTGCTTTCTCATTAGATGATATTGCCTTCTCAGTTATTCCTGATAGTCGTTCAACAAGTCGAGAAATATTACCACCGATAGCAAGAATAGAAATTGTGAATAGAAACAGTATCCAACAAAATATAATAAAGTCCTTGACAACTGTATTGGTAACATTTGGATCCGGCTTAAGTTGATTTTGATGCATCTCAGATTTATCTAGATCCATGGTCAGAACTCCAATTTTTAGGTCAACTACAGCCTAAACCTACGTATCAGTTCGGTCTAACGATCGAGTTGAACCGCACCTCCGGCTAAGCGCCTTCGGGCGGTTAACGGGGTGTCGGTTCTAACGAGTTTGTTCTACGGCACTTAGGTAACAGTGTTCCCAAGCAATAACATTTCTAGTGCCGTAGAACTATGTATTAAGTGTCAGAGTTGCTGAATAAATCCCTTAATTTTTCGAATTATCTGGCATATCTACAGGATAACGCCGAATTTTTAAGGAATTAAATAGATTATTTGATGGTTAAGTTCGAGGCTTCAGGGCGTTATCCAGTAGATAGGATGTTTATGGATGGAGTAGAAGAATAAGTCTTTTGCCTAGATTAGATGGTAAAACCTACTCCTACTCCACCCCTACTCAATGTGCCATCTAATGGATGTAATGGCCCACGGCCTATCGGCTGGCGCTGGTAGCAGGACGCAGGGGGGCATAGCCAAAGGTAGCATTGGCCATGCGGCACCAGACCACCACGGTGCTGTAGTTAGACAGGTCGATGCTGTCGGGGATGGGATAACGTTGTGCCCCGGTATAGTCGTGCAGCGCACCGAGGTTAATCGCGCCCCCAAGGTTGTCGTAGGCTTGGGGCGGGCGGGCGTTGGTGTCGAGCAGCACATGCAGGTCGGGGCCTTGGCTGCTGGTGCTAAAGGCAGCATCAAATTCGAGGTAGCGGTGACCCCCTTCGGTAACAACGCGGGCGGTGCCGGTCGTTGGCGCTTCACCGGCCGTAAAGGTGCCGGTGGCGATCGCCGTTGATGGGGTTTGGGCAAGCTCAAGCTGCGGCATGATCGCGGGCAGATTGGCAGATTGCGCGACCGACTGCACGGGCAGGGCATAGCTGGCTACGGGCAGGGTGGTCAAAATCAGGGAAGTTGCGCCGAGGAAAGCCAATTGAGCGAGTTTCATGGGATTAGTTCCATCGTGTAGGTTGATTAAATCTAGTGCTGATGCCTCGCTGGGTTGATTGCGGTGCGGGCTTCAAACTAATCGCCATAGTGCCGTGGATCAACGGATAAAAAATGATTTTTGCCTAAGAAATAGCGCGCTCAAACTGAGGTATCGCTAAGAGTTTTCTCGGCAAATTCTCAGATTGAGCAAGGACAAAAATTCTCAGAAACCCCTCAGGTTGGCCTCATTTCAACCCTATGCGATCGCGTCACAATGACGTCATTCTCAACTCGCGTGATTGCTATGCAACCAGTCCATCCAACAGTGATTTTAGGGGGTGGCTTTGTTGGATTGTTTACGGCTCTATCGCTCAGCCACCAACACTATGGCCGCCCGATTGTATTAATTGATCAACGCGATCGCTTTGTGTTTAAACCACTCCTCTATGAATTGCTTACCGGCGAATTGCACGGTGATCAGGTGTGTCCATCCTATGTCGATTTGCTTTCGCAAACAGCGGTGTCGTTTGTGCAAGACACGGTCGAGTCGGTTGATTTAAGCCAGCGCCAGATTACGCTCCAGTCGGGCAAACACTATCGCTATGAGCACTTAGTTGTAGCGTTAGGCAGTTGCCCAAGCTACTTTAATACGCCGGGGGCGGAGCAGTATGCGCTGCCTTTTACCACGGCCCAGCAGGCGCTCACCCTGCGCTATCAGCTTAAAGCCCGTCTCCGGCAAGCTTTGAGCACCGTTGATCTGGCCCGGCGGCGGCAACTGCTGACGGTAGCGGTGATTGGTGCGGGCCCGGCGGGGGTCGAGTTGGCCTGCACCTTAGCCGATATTTTGCCTGTTTGGTATGACGCCATGGGGGGCAACTACGAGGAACTGCGGGTGGTGTTGATCAACCGCAGCAATGAAATTCTCAATGGAGATATCAACAGTCAGTTGCGGCAGCAGGCTAGGCGATCGCTGCAAAACCGCACTATTGCTGTCGAGCTGATTTTAGAGGCGGCGGTAAAAACGCTCTCTGATGATGGCATTCACTACATCCAATATGGCCAGCCCAAGCAATTGCCCACGCGCACCATTGCCTGGACTGCGGGCACAGAACCCCATCCGCTGCTCAAAACGCTGGCGTTAGAGTCTCACAGTCGCGATGCCCGCGGCCGCCTGCGGGTGCTGCCGACGCTGCAACTGCTTGAGCAGCCGTCGGTGTTTGTCGGTGGGGATGCGGCCTATGTTAGCGATCGCCCCCAGCCGCCTACGGCCCAGGTCGCCTACCAGCATGGCAAAGCGATCGCCGCTAACATCATGGCGATCGCGGCAGGGCGAGATCCCCAGCCCGCCCAAGTCAGCCTGCGCGGCACGCTGATGAAGCTGGGCATTGGCGAAGGCATTGCCAACCTGTTTGATCGGTTTACCGTTCACGGGGAAGTGGGGCACCTGATCCGCGAGGCCACCTATCTAGAGCTACTGCCCACCCCATTGCACAACCTCAAGGCCACAGCCGAATGGCTCGCCGACGGGCTACTGTTGCGCCACCAGCCCCGCTCTATCCACCCCGACCACGTCAACCGCACGCCGGTTTTAGCCGGAGCGACGGCTATTTTTGTTAGCGTTGCCATTTCTGTACCGTTGATTTGGCGCGCGGCCCAGCCCGATTTCTTCCAAGAAATGATGGCCCATACCGGCATCCCAGCGTTGCTCGATCAGCTTTCGCCAACGCGATCGCCAGAGTAACAAGACGATTCCCAGGAAAGATTCTACCCTTCGACTTCGCTCAGGGTGCAAGCTAGCTGAGCTAAGTCGAAGCTAGCAGGTAGTTTCTTTCTCAGATTCTGACGTAGGTTGGTTAGCGATAGCGTAACCCAACATAACCCTTGCTGGTGCTGGGTTTCACGTTTTTCAACCCAACCCACAAGAAGATTTGACTATTGCTCCCATCTCCCAAAGAGAGAGGAGTTGGGGGTGAGGGATATAAACTTCTGTCTTTCCTTTTTTCCTTCCAGGAGATTCCACTGATGAACTACTTACAAAACATCCTCAATGCGCGCATTTCGCTAAGAAAAGCAATGGTGCTCAATCGCATCACGATGGGCGTCTTTTTCTTCTTGTCGGGGATTGCCAATTACCTCAATTTCAACGTTGAAAATGGCTTTTATCAAACGGTCTTAACCCTCAAGCTGCAACTCTGGGGCCCGTTCCCGGCTGGGTGGGAAGGGGTTGGCCCACTGCCTGCTTTTTTTGCCATTCCCTATGCGTGGCTGCTGCCCCTGGCAGAAATTGTGGTTGGAGTGCTCTTTGCCCTGGGCTTTTGGGTGCGCTGGACGGGGCTATTGCTGATTGTCATGACGGGCAGCATTGTCTTGGCCTTTGGCATTGTGCCAGCGGGCAGTTTGTTTCCCAATGCGGCGGAAAGTTTCAACAAAAACATCCTGTTTATGACGCTGATTTGGATGTGCATTGCCTACGAGGCCGATACCAAAAAATTGCGGATGCGGCGCACGGCAGAGCGCACCTATCAACGTGAATTGGGAGAAGCCAATCGTTAGGTCAGTGCTGTGAGCGTTTGGCTGCACCGCAAAGTGACGGGGTAGAGGGTGCTTTTTTGTCGCTTTGCAATTCCAAATCACACTTGCCTTTTTGAAATGATCCCGTGGCAAATCTCTCGTGGCAAATCTCTCGTGGCAAATCTCTTGTGGCAAATCTATGATTAATCCACCGGAAATCTGTCGTAAACCTACTGCAAAACCTATCGCAAACCTACTGCAAAACCTATCGCAAACCTATCGCAGAACGATGGCAAAACTGGTGATCAGGTGGAATCAATCGAGGATTTTTGGGCGAGTTCCGAGCGCTGTCTATCTCTGGACGGCAGTGTTGATTTTTGCTGCTTCCAGCGCGGTGACGCGCAAAATCACTGAGCTGGGGGCGATGAATTTGGTCAATGGCAGAAACCCGATTTCGCTATGCAATGTGCTATTCGCCGGGAATCTTTGTGCCCTAGTGACGATGCTGTTGATCTTTGGCCATACCTGGAACCGTCAGGCGCTGCGGCAGTTGACCCGCCGCGATTGGCTGGGGCTGGTGGCGATCGCCATCCTATCGGGGGCGCTGGGGCCAGGGCTGATCTTTTCGGCCCTCGACCATACCAGCGTCACCAACGTCGTCTTGATCGGTCGCTTAGAGCCAGTGCTGACTTTGGCGTTGAGTATCCTCTTCCTGCGCACGCGGGGCAATCTGTGGACAATCGCGGGGGCGATCGCCACTTTCTTGGGGGTGGCCACTACGTCGGTGCTGTCTACTTCGGAGCGCATGATTCCGCTGATGGGTGGGCTGCTGCATCTGGGTCTGGGGGAACTGCAAACGGCGATCGCGGCCTTGGTATTGGCGATCGCGGCCGTATTCAGCCGACGGCGGTTGCAGCATATTCCCCTGGGTATTTTTAGCCTCGTCCGCGTTGGTGTGGGCACGGCTGTCTTCTTTGTGCTGGCGCTCCAAATCTATGGCGCACACCACTTCAGCGAAATTTTTTCACCATTTTTGTGGCGGTGGATGCTGCTCTATGGTGCAGTGATTGTGGTGGCTGGGCAGTTATGCTGGCTGACCGGGCTGCGTCGCTCTGGCCCCGCCCAGATTAATTTGGCCAATTCTGTTAACCCGGTTGGGGCGATCGCCGCCGCCTATCTGATTTTGGGCGAAGTCCCCAGTCATGCCCAATATCTGGGGGGTGCGGTGATCGTCATCGGCATCGTCCTCAGCGGTATCGGCAGCCTGCGCGAAGCCCGCACGCGCCAGCCCCAGGTTTCTATCACGGCCGCCCAGTCGATGATGATGTTGACCGGGTTCCGGGGTATTTGAACGCCATCATGCCATCTGGTGCAGGCTGAGATTATTGGGGAGATTATTGGGGGGATTATTTTAGGCAATTATTGAGGTGAATTTTATTTTAGGGAGTTATTGAGGGGACTATTTTTTGGGCTTGAGCGGCAGGTGCTCTGTCCATGGGCGCAGCTCGACTTTGAATTCGCAATCGAAGATATACCAGCGATCGCTCTTGACCCCGCTTTTAATTTCCGTGAGCTGGAGCGGCAACTTTACCCAAAACGACAGCTTCTCTTTGTGGGACATGAAGTTGGCGTAGAGGTCTTTTTTCTTTTGCGGCGTTTTTTTGTTTTCCGCATCTTTGCCCAGCTTGACGATGTCGGTGATGGGGATGCCTGGCTCTAGACCTGTGCCTTTTTCATCGGGTTTGAGCAGGTGGTCGGCCGTGATGTCCGTCGAAAATTTGGTTTTGCTGGGCACGGTGCTGGTGCTTTGCTCACCCCGCTTCCCCCCCGTCAGGCGGACTAACTGGTGGGTCTGATTTTCGTAGTCGATTAGGGAAGCCAAATTCCAGTGGATGTAAACAATGTAGTCCGTTGATTTGTTTTCAACGGTGAGCGAAAGTTTTTTGGGCTGCTCTTCTAGCTTAAAGCGGTCTTTGTATTCGGGCTTGAGGCTAATGCCGATTAAATCTTTGAGCGGCACCACTTCCAGTTTCTCTTCGCCATCCTCTCCCTTGCTGTGGCGCTCGATGGTTTCCTTAGTCAGCACTTCGTCGAGCGCCTTCGACTGAAATTCATAGGCCGTTTGATGGTCTAACGACTGCCGCGCCTGATAAAACACGTAGACCACGCAGATCAAATAGACCGTCACGATAATCAGATCGAGCTGGGCGCTGCGTTGACGCGGCCCCTCAACAGGCTGCACCGGAGGGGTCGGCGTTTGGGCAATGATATAGCGATGGGAGAGGTCAGAAGTCATAAGCAGGCGGAGGGTGCCACCAATAGTCAATGGGTACCAGTGTATTACACTAGCTTGTGCGTGGGGCGTGTCGGGCAATGGTTTTCAACACAGCGTTGGCCACATCCTCTGGCGTACCGCTGGCCAATGGGTCATCCGTTAGTTTTTCTAGCAGTCGAATCAGGCGATCGCGGGTGGTCACCCAGTGGCGATCGCTAAGCTGATTACCAATGCAGACGATATCGCTCATTTCTGGAAAAACAATCACACCCTGCACGGCGATCGCAGGTTTGCGTTGCCAGATCGGGCGCTGTAGCTGTGCAGACAATGCTCGGGTCAGATCGGTGATTTGGGTAAAGGGATTGCGGTAAACGGTGCTATCGACAGTGCCCACAAAACGGTTGGCTCCACGTCGATAGTGCCACGTTGATTGCCTGACCGGGCCATCGGCATAGACCTCGCCGAGGCAGTCTTTGGGCTCGATCAC
>DATNOW010000057.1:0-4696 GCA_036703515.1 Chroococcidiopsis sp. | reverse complement strand
GAAGGTGATATCGGTGCCATGACCTGGAATCTTGCGCCCTTCGCCCTCCACCAAAATGAAGGGCACAGGGTTTGTCGTGTGAGCCGTCCAAGGATTGTGGTCTTCATCCCACATCAGCTCAGCATTGCCGTGATCGGCCGTGATCAGCGCCGTTCCACCCGCTTTGCTGACGCTTTCCAACAGCCGCCCGAGGCAGACATCCACGGTTTCGGCCGCCTGGATCGCCGCATCCATCTTGCCGGTATGACCAACCATATCAGGGTTGGCATAGTTGACGACAATCAGAGCATAAATCCCCTTTTCAACCGCCGCAATGACGGTATCCGTTACGGCGTTGGCCGACATCGCCGGAGCGCGGTCGTAGGTGGCCACCATTGGGCTGGGCACAAGCTCTCGATCTTCTCCCTCAAAGGGGTCTTCGATGCCGCCATTAAAGAAATAGGTGACGTGGGCATACTTTTCCGTTTCCGCCGTGCGAAACTGCCGCAGCCCGTTATTAGACAGCACCTGACCCAAAATATTGTCGAGGTTTTGCGGCTCAAAGGCGACCAAAACCGGGAAGCTTGGGTCGTATTGGGTGAAGGTGACAAACGAAAGGGACGGCACATACTGACGCTCAAACCCCTGAAAATCGGGATCGAGGAAAACCTGGGTCAGCTGGCGAGCGCGGTCGGGACGAAAATTAAAGAAAATCACGCCATCCTTGCTTTCTACCGCACCCGGAGCGACGCGGGTGGGCAACACAAATTCGTCGGTGATGTCTTGGGCGTAGGAGTCTTTGAGAATTTCCAGCGCCGATCGCCCATCAATTTCGCTGTCTTGGGTCATGACCTCGTAGGCCTTTTGCACCCGATCCCAGCGGCGATCGCGATCCATGCTGTAGTAGCGGCCGCTAATCGTCACGATCCGCCCCACGCCAATCTGCTGGATATAGTCTTCTACTTGCTGCACCATATACACCGCATCAGAGGGCTTCGTATCCCGCCCGTCGGTGATGATATGGACACACACATCGCTGATTTGCTGCTCTTTGGCTAAGTCAAGCAGCCCTAACAAATGGGTGATATGCGAATGCACCCCACCATCCGAGCACAGCCCCACCAAATGCAGCTTGCTTTGGGCTTGGCGCACGTCTTGGCAAACCTTTAATAACGCAGAATTGCTCAACAGCGTGCCATCTTCCACCGCATCGCTGATGCGCACCAGTTCTTGGGGCACAACGCGACCCGCCCCAATATTCAAATGCCCCACTTCAGAATTACCCATCTGCCCATCAGGCAGACCGACATCTTTGCCAGACGTGCGAATCAAGGTTCTGGGATAGGCAGCCCAAAGGCTATCCATAATTGGCGTATTGGCAGCAGAAATTGCGTTGCCATCGCTGCTCTCGCGATAACCCCAGCCGTCAAGAATGACCAGCACCACAGGTGAAATCGGCGCTTGCGCCATACAGGTAGCCCTTTTGTTGAATAATCTCTCAGAAATAATACCACTCTGTTTTTAGGTTGTGGTCTGAGCGGCTGGTTTTTATCGTTAGGAACGCACCTTGACCACATTGGCACGACCGGGGGGGCGGCGGGCCAGTCGCACGGTGTGCGGCAACACACCGACCAGCAGGGCAAAGGCCTCGTCGGGCACGCGATTGATAGTGTCTTGATCGAAATAGGTTTCAAACTGGTTGAGAATTGCCTGAGCCCGCTGGAGCGCATCGGGCTTTTCGGTAAATTGATAGACCAGTCGAATCCACTGCCGTCGAATCAGGTACGCGTCTTGGCGTTCAGAGGGAGAGTCAGGGTAGAGCAACGACAGGTCGCCCACCGGGAT
The DNA here is from genome assembly GCA_036703515.1 of Chroococcidiopsis sp. GTDB lineage: Bacteria > Cyanobacteriota > Cyanobacteriia > Elainellales > Elainellaceae > DATNOW01. The sequence continues at coordinate 2,872 of DATNOW010000057.1, read as the reverse complement.
CACCTGCTGGCAGTCGTCGTCAAAAAAACCACCCACCGCTGCGCCAGGGCCAGCAAACTCGGCGTGATAGCTCTTGCATAGGATCAGCCCGTTGCGCCGCCGTCGGTTAACCATCAGCACGTGGCCATCGCGCAAGAGCGCCAAAATTTCAGCCGGACTTGCAGATTCAATCACAGGAGGGGGGGAGGGTTTGCCATTGGCGCGGTCATGGGAATGGACACCGTTGGCCTGGTCGTGCTTAGCGGAAGAGTGCTGTTGCCCTGAAGTGTCTTGATAGCGCGGTTGCTTGTCGCTATCCATGTCACCGTGCTCCTCAATATCCGTTGCAAAAAACTATCTGCTTAAAAACTATCTGCCTGCAAAAAACTATCTGCTTAAAACTAGTGACCCTAAAGCATTGATGGCGGGCAACGGCTAAGCCTAGACTTGACGGGGGGAACTTAATCTAGGCTAGATGGCGACGAAATGCTGCTTTGTCAGAGCATTGTCAGCACTTTGCTCAAAAGCATTCTTGGCTCGCAAGCATTTGCTTTGCTCTAAAACAATCATCGAAAGCACTCATTGTAGAACATCCATTGTAAAGCATTCACTTATGAGGCATGGATTAAGACATTGACTGCCCCGCATGGGATCAACCGCTTTCCCCTAAATCAGGGCGATCGCCCTCGATGGATCGTGACTTTAAGCTGCCCCAAATTTCATTTTTTGAAAGCAAAAAGCTAGCTGACCTTCAAAAAATAACTTTAGCGTTTTATTAAGTTCGCGATCCTAGGGCTTTTCCCATCCTCCTAGCGGCCCATCTGTCGTTTCAGATTCTCTAGCTCCTCGTCCATTTCCCAGCGGTTAAAGGCCTGCTCGATGGGATCAGACAGATCGCGGGTGCGATAGCTGCCGCTTTGGTTCCAGCCGCTGGTCTGCCACTGCTGCTCGGTTTTAGCCGTAGCGCTAGCCCGCTGCGCCTGCACTTCAGCGACCTTAGCCTGCACCTCCTTGCGCTTCACCTCTAGCTGACGCTGCAATTCGAGGGTTTGCTGAATCCGCTGCTTGGCCATTTCCATCTGCCCCCACAGCTGGTTGCCTTGACGCAGCAGCGCCGCTTCTCGCTCCTCGGCAGGTTTGAGTAAATCGGTGCGTCCGGCGTTTCTGGCCTTAGCCACCCGCACATGCCAGCGCTGCACCTCTTCGGCGGTAGCGAGGATTTGGTCTTGGAGCTGCTTTTCTTTGAGTCGCAGATCGGCAATTAGCCTCACCGTTTCTTGCTGTTGGTCGAGCAGCTTTTCCTCTAACGCTTGCAGCTCTAGATGCGGATTATCGCGCAGAAATTCTTCGAGGCGATCTTCCAAAAACTTGCTGAGGTCTTCAAACACTCCCATGCTTGGCACTCCCATGAGGCGGTGAGTTGTCCCTTCAAGTGTAGTGTTGATCGGCGGGCAGACTCGACTGTTGCCATCAAATTGCCAGCCGCCTGCCCTGAAAGGTCGAATAGCCGATAAACTTTGTAGATGCTGCGGTAATTTGGGAATCGCGAGATTCCAGCTGACGAGATTCCAGCTCACAAGATTCCAGCTCACAAGATTCGAGCGTAATAGTTGCTAGTCATAGAGGTCGCTGCATGGCATCCATCCGCGAGCTGCATCATCAGCTCATCCAGAAAGAACGTTCGGCGGTAGAAATCGCGCAGGAAGCGCTAGAGCGCATCCAGGCGCTAGAGCCAAAGGTTCACAGTTTTTTGCATATCACGGCCGATCGGGCGCTAGAGCAGGCACGACAGGTTGACGCCAAGATTGCAGCAGGAGAGGCGATCGGGCCACTGAGCGGGATTCCGATCGCAGTCAAAGACAATATGTGCACCAAGGGCATCCCGACTACCTGCGGCTCCAAAATTCTCGAAAACTTTATCCCGCCCTATGAATCGACCGTAACCCAGCGGCTCATCGATGCTGGGGCCGTGATCGTCGGCAAAACGAACCTCGACGAATTTGCCATGGGCGGCTCGACCGAGCGTTCGGCGTATCACCCCACAGCCAATCCCTGGGATCTCGAACGCGTGCCGGGGGGATCATCGGGCGGCTCGGCAGCAGCAGTAGCGGCAGGGCAGGTGCCGGTGTCGCTGGGCTCTGACACGGGTGGCTCGATTCGTCAGCCGGCTTCATGGTGTGGCGTGGTGGGCATGAAGCCTACCTATGGGCTGGTGTCTCGCTATGGTCTGGTGGCGTTTGCATCGTCTCTCGATCAGATTGGCCCGTTTGGCCAGTCGGTTGAGGATGTGGCCATTACCCTAGAGGCGATCGCTGGCTATGATCCCCACGATTCCACCAGCCTCAAGGTTGAAATTCCCTCCTACAGCAGTGGGCTCAGTCCAGACCTCAAGGCGCGGGGGGCGCTGCGGGTTGGCATTATCCAAGAAACCTTTGGCGATGGGCTTGATCCCGCCGTTGAGGCGGCCGTCAAGGCCGCGCTAAACACCCTACAAGAGCTGGGAGCAGAGGTCGAAGTGATCTCTTGCCCGCGTTTTCGCTATGGGGTAGCTGCCTACTACATCATTGCGCCCTCAGAAGCGTCGGCCAACCTGGCCCGTTACGACGGTGTGAAGTACGGCTATCGCACCGAAGATCCCGAAAGCCTGCTGTCGATGTATGCCAAAACCCGCGCGCAGGGCTTTGGAGACGAGGTCAAACGCCGCATCATGATCGGCACCTACACCCTGTCGGCTGGCTATTATGACGCCTATTATCTCAAGGCTCAGAAAGTGCGGACGCTGATCAAACAAGACTTTGAGCAAGCGTTTGCCAAGGTAGATGTGCTAATTTGCCCAACGGCACCGACCACAGCCTTTAAGACCGGCGAGAAAACCAACGATCCCCTGGGCATG
>DATNOW010000056.1:0-2004 GCA_036703515.1 Chroococcidiopsis sp. | reverse complement strand
ATTGCTGGTGCCGCTGTATTTGCCAAACCAGATCTCCGGCTCAGCGTAGGGAAAGGTGCAATAGCTATGGCGATCGCGCAGCATGCTGTGAGCGTGAATTCCGGTTTCGTGCCGCTGCGAGGCTGGTGAATAGGGCGCATTGGCCCGCGCCCCAACCTCTTCAAGCCATGTCGTCACCCGCTCTAGGGCCTCATAGTCAATGCCCTCTACCTGCCAGCCAAACCGCAGCTTCAGCCCGTTGAGCACTTGCTCTAGGGCCACATTACCGGCCCGTTCGCCAATGCCGCCGAAGGTGCCCGATACCCCGATCGCCCCCGCCAAAATCGCCTGGATGGTGTTTTCTAGCGCCAGCCCGAGATCGTTGTGGAAGTGGACTGCGATCGCCGCTTGGGGGACGCAGTCTAGCAGGTTCCGCAGCCAGCGATAGGAGGCTTCGGGGGTCAAAATGCCGACTGTGTCGCAGAGCAAAAAATGCTCGACATAGGGCTGAAACTTGCGGATGCAGTCGACCAAGAGATCAAACTCAGCGCGGCTGGCATCTTCGGCGGCAAAGTAAACCGTCAGCCCGAGCTGTTTGGCATAGCGCAGATGCTCGACCACCTTGGTGAGCATGCGGTGGCGGATGGAGTCGATCACCCCGGCCGGGATCGTCTCGTCAAAGGCCTGCTGCCCATAAACCGGATCGCTGCGGATCTCGGCATCGCGGATGAATAGCAGCCGATCGGACACCGCATGGAACAAAATAATTTGCTCAACGCCACAGGCCTGCGACTGCTCGATAAACGATCGCGTCATCATAGTCGAGGCGGCAATGCGCGGCCCAATCGCAGTCTGGGTGAGCGATCGCACCAACTCCTCCTCGCTGGGGTGGATGGCTGGCATCATGGCAATTTGCGGCACCCCGGTTTGGGCAATCAGCTGGGCTAGCTCGCGCTTTGTCTCTGCTGAAAAATTAATGCCAACTTGCTGTTCGCCATCGCGCAAGGTTTCATCCGAAATAGTGAGCCTGATCGATTCCATCATGTCGAAGTTGATTCGAGGGCAGTCTGGGGCAAAACGATGACCCAAAACTATGACCATGTATAGCGCGGCCAGTTCACCGATGGCGATCGCCATTGGACACTTTTCTGGGATCGGGATAGGTCGCAAATCCCTGTGTCGCAAATCCCTGCGAGATTGCTATGCCCGAATGCGAGTAAGTGGTATAAAAGCAGGTTAATGGCTTTTGTGGCGGGCCAGAGGGCAAGATCTGCCCAGGTGGGCTTGCATCGGATGGGCAAGTTCGGAGATAGGTAGTGAGGGGTTAAGAAGGACAAAGTATGGGCAGTTCTGCACGGTCGGGGAAGCAGCGCGACCAGGTTCATCGTCGTCAGGGCGATCGCCAACCGGAGCATCAGCAAGTGTCAATTAGTCATGGTCAGCCGCTGCCCGATTTGCTTCAGCCAGATATTCAGTCCAATCATCAGCCAGATATTCAGCCGGATAAATCTCTGCCAACGCCGCCGACAAGAACACTGCCACAGATGTTGCAGCGAGCTGCCCAAACTGCCAATGGGATTGTCTACGTTCAGCCCGATGGCGGCGATCGCGTTCAGTCTTATCGCGACCTGCTAGAACAGGCGCAACGGGTGCAGGCAGGGTTGCGATCGCGATCGCTGCCCCCTGGCGCTTTGGTGATTTTGCAACTGCGCGACCCGCAGGCGTTTTTGACGGCCCTGTGGGGCTGTTGGCTGGGGGGATGGGTACCGGTGCCGATGGCGGTCGCCCCTGACTATGGGACGGATACGAGCAAAACGGCAGTATTGCGCCATGGGCTGACGCTGACTGCCCATCCGGTCATTGTGACAGAGGCGGAGCTACAGCCTGCGATCCAAGGGTTTTGCGATCGCCTGGCTCTGACCAACGGTGTGGTGCTGGCAATCGAGGCGCTTGGTGCGGAACAGGTCGGTGGAGAAAGGGGCGATCGCCTAGGGGCATGGGATCAGGTAAACCCCTCGGCGGATC
>DATNOW010000055.1:0-8441 GCA_036703515.1 Chroococcidiopsis sp. | reverse complement strand
CGGCCACACCGTCGTTGTTAAAGATCAAACCTTCAAACTACACCTGATTCCATCGGGAATCCTATATCCAGAGACCGAATGCATCATCGGTTGCGGCACGGTGATTGATCCCAAGGTGCTGATCGGCGAACTCGATCAGCTCGAAGCCTTGGGCATCTCGACTAAAAACCTGCTGATCTCGCAGACGGCCCATGTGACCATGCCCTACCACCGCATGATCGACCGGGCTGCCGAAGAGCAGCGCGGCAATCGCAAAATTGGCACCACAGGGCGCGGCATCGGCCCCACCTATGCCGACAAATCCGAGCGCACCGGCATTCGCATCATTGATCTGATGAATCCCGACGAGCTACGGGATCAGCTCACCTGGGCGATTAACTACAACAACGTCATCCTCGATAAGCTCTACGACCTGCCTCCCCTCGATCCGGAAGCCGTAATCGAGGAATACTCGCAATACGCTGAGCGGCTGCGTCCCCACGTGATCGAAAGTTCGCTGCGGATCTATGATGCCGTCCGGCAGCGGCGCAATATTTTGTTTGAAGGGGCGCAGGGACCGCTGCTAGATCTCGACCATGGCACCTACCCCTACGTCACCTCGTCTAACCCAGTAGCGGGCGGCGCTTGCGTCGGCTCTGGAGTTGGCCCCACCATTATTGACCGCGTGATTGGCGTCGCCAAGGCCTACACCACCCGCGTTGGCGAAGGGCCCTTCCCCACCGAGCTAGAAGGCACCGTCGGTGAACTGCTGTGCGATCGCGGCGCTGAGTTTGGCACCACCACCGGGCGCAAGCGGCGCTGCGGCTGGTTTGATGCGGTGATTGGGCGCTACGCCGTGCGGATCAACGGTCTCGACTGCCTGGCGATCACCAAGCTGGATGTGCTCGATGAGCTCGATGAAATCAACGTGTGCGTGGCCTACGAGTTAGAGGGCGATCGCTGCAACGAGCTACCCCGCAGCGCCCATCAGTTTGCCAACTGCCGCCCGATCTACAAAACCGTTCCGGGCTGGAAGCAATCGACCGCCGATTGCCGCACCTTAGAAGATCTGCCGCAGCAGGCCCTCGACTACCTCAAGTTCTTAGCTGAGCTGATGGAAGTACCGATCGCCATCGTGTCCTTGGGCGCAAGCCGCGATCAAACCATCATCGTGGAAGACCCCATTCATGGTCCCAAGCGCGCCTTGCTCTACAGCAACAGCGTCGCCTAAGCGCTGACTTGACGAGCTTATACTCACCACAAAAGCCAGGGATCGCCGCCCTGGCTTTTGTCTGAGCATTACCTGATCGATTCTTGATCGATTCCTGACCGTCGGCTAAACACTGCCTGACCGTTGCCCCTACCCAACCTTCTGGACGTAAATCCCCACCCCATCGTTTATGACTGACGCCACTCTGCCGCTGCTGATTCAGCACATGCTTGAACCAGAATTCTATGACCATCCGGTGCAAGCGCCGATCGCCCTGATTCAAACCCACATTTCTTACATTTTGCTGACGGGCGACTATGCCTATAAAGTCAAAAAGCCGCTCGATTTTGGCTTCCTCGACTTTACAACCCTCGACAAGCGCAAGCATTTTTGTGAAGAAGAACTGCGGCTCAACCAGCGCGGTGCAGCGGATTTATACCTTGCCGTGATGCCGATTACCCAAGCTGGAGATCGCTATCACCTAGGCGGAACGGATGCGGCTGTCGAATACACCGTGAAGATGCGCCAGTTTCCCCAAGAGGCACTGCTGACAAGCCTGTTTGACCGGGGCGAACTGACCGAAGCGCTTTTGGTCGATCTGGCCAAGGCGATCGCCCAATTTCACGCCCAGTCTGCCACCAGCGACTACATCCGCAGCTTTGGTGAAGTGGCCCAGGTGCGCGAAGCCTTTGATCAAAACTATGAGCAAACTGAGCAATATATCGGTGGGCCACAGACCCAAGCCCAGTTTGACCAAACCCGGCAGTATACCGATCGCTTCTTTGCGGAGCGCCAGTCTCTGTTTACAGAACGGATGCAGCACGACCGGATCCGCGAATGCCACGGCGATATCCACCTGCGCAACATCTGCTATTGGCGCGATCGCCTCTACTTGTTTGACTGCATCGAGTTCAACGAGCCGTTTCGGTTTGTCGATGTCATGTTTGACATCGCCTACATCATCATGGATTTGGAAGCGCGCCAGCGCCCCGATCTGGCCACCGTGTTTCTCAACGCCTACGTCGAACAAACCGGCGATTGGGACGGGCTGCAAGTGCTGCCAATTTACGTCAACCGGCAGCACTATGTCCGCGCCAAGGTGATTTCGTTTTTGCTCAATGATCCCAGCGTGCCTGAAGCCGACAAGCAGGCCGCCAGCCAAACAGCAGCCATGTATTACACCCTGGCCTGGCAAAGCACCCAGCCGCGCCAAGGTCGGCTGATCGTAATGTCGGGCCTATCGGGCTCCGGCAAAACCACCAATGCCCGCCTGCTGGCCAAACAGCTCAACGCCGTTCATATTCGCTCTGATGCCGTGCGTAAGCATCTCGGCAACATTCCCCTCGATCAGCGCGGCGGCGATGACCTCTACACCCCCGAGATGAACCAGGCGACCTATGCCCGCCTGCTGGAGTTGGGGATCACCCTAGCCAAAGACGGCTATACGGTGATCTTAGACGCCAAGTATGATCGGCAAGCCCTGCGAACAGCGGCGATCGCCCAAGCCACCGCGGCCAACCTCCCGATCGATCTGCTGTACTGCACCGCCCCCGACGACATCTTGCGCGATCGCCTGGCCAAACGCACCGGAGACATTGCCGACGCCACCCCCGCTATCCTTGCCCAGCAGCGGTTTGAGGACTTTAGCGCACAGGAGCAGCCCTACGTTCATACGGTGACCGCTGACCACGATGTGGCCCAGCAGTTGGCCGCCATCACCTGGAGCGATCGCCCCTAAAAGGTCGTATTACCGATGAGTACGTCAATGCGGGCGTCTCGCCCGCGATTTTTTAAAGGTAAGCTATAACAAATAAATCGCAACCTGGCTACAGCCCTATGGCAAAAACTGGATTTGGTGTTGGCCTACAAATCTGGATCATCTTTTTGATCATCTTCTTTTTGCTCAAATATCCAGCCTTGCTCAGCATCATGCTAGGAGCATTGGCGGGGCTGGCGGGTGGCACCATTATTGGCTACATGAAAGCCGAAAACCAAAGCACGCCCACGAAAGACGCAACCCCCAAAGAACCGGGCGGGCCAATCATGAAACTGCAGCATAGCTTTCGCTCGTGGCTCAAGCCAAACGATGTGTCTGACGTCGGAGTATCTGCCCCAAAACGGCAATTCCGCCTAGGCAGTCGTCCTCGTCGACTGTTACGTTCCCGACGCTAATGTGATTTTACCGAGACATGCCGAGAATTTACGGATGCTCTTGGGTAACAAAATGCTTAAAAGATATACAGTAGCCTTGTAAATCTATAGTTTTTATAAATCCCCAGGCGACTATAAATTATCTCTGTTGATGACTGTCCATTAGTAATAGCCGATTAACACCTGTTCATTGCTGAATATTCGCTGATGAATATCTATTAATGGCTGCTTGTTAGTGACTGCTTATCAATGAGTGACTGTTTGTTAATGATGAATTGAGGTCGGTAAGCCTAAACCTAAGGACTCTGTCCTTAAGTTCGGGTTAGTTTTTACTTCAGTATTGGACTCAGGGAATCAAGCATCCACCCACGGACTCGGACAATGTTACCGACGATTGTTCATGAACACGCTGTGCGTCGTTTTTACTTCTACAACGATGGCACTATGTATGAAGGGATGAGCTACCAAAACAGGCTCTACAAGCTTGTCGATACCTTCAGCATGGCTGACAAGTCCTATGCGTATCAACTCGGCTGCAAGCTATCCTATGCAGGCAGTCAGACTGTGATCACAGCGACACCCTATCAACATCGCGTTTGGACTGATCTGCAAACCCCCATCGATCTCGATAGCCTCAGTGCGTCTAGCCGCAATCAGGCGACAACTGCGTCATCCTCCGCACTCTAATCTGCCTATTGTTTGTAACAAGTGTTCGTAGCAAGTGTTCGTAAAGTGTTTGTAACAAGTGCTAGTAACAAGTGTTAGCAACAAGTTGGCAACGAACTGATCACGGATCGGATAACGAGTCAGGCAAGGCCCGCTACATGCGCTGTTGTCGTGTAGATGTATGGAGTAGTACCGGGTGTTTCTCAGGGTCGGCGGAACTTTTTAGAATCCACGATCATCGTTAGTTTACGAACCGCTGGTCGGCTATTTGCACCGATTACAGCACTCTGCTGTGCGTGTGGACCAAGTTCAAAGACTCGATGAAGATTCCATTGGGTAGGTAGTGATTTCTCGTAGGACTTGTCTACCATGGTTACTGTTGTGCGTCCTAGCGGTGCCCCATGCTGAAAACAAAGCGGAAAGCCACCGTTCCCCAGGAGGGTGACGAAAACCAAGCGCTTTCGTTTAAAGAGCGGTTAGCAAAGAAAAAGAAGGCAGAACGGCTCCGCAAAGAGATCATTAACTTCACAATTTTTGCCTTTGGGCTAGCGGCGATCGCCGGGGTACTGGTGGGGTTTGGCGTAGGCGATCCCAAAGCGGGCATTGGCACATCCCTCGGTCTCCTCTACACCTCCCTATCCTTCAAATATCCCCGTTACGCCATGTACGGGTTTTTGATCTATCTGCCGTTTGGCGGCACCATTACCTACACCCTGGGCAACAGTCCCCTGCTGCAATTAGCTAAGGACGGCTTTTACGTGCCTGCCCTATTTGGCGTTATCCAGTTTTGCCGTCGGGAGCAACTGCCAATCCTGATTTCCAAGCCGCTGAAGCTCCCCCTGATTATTTTGTTCATCGCCAGCCTGTTGACGCTGATTTTTGTTAACGGAGCTGATCAGATGGGCCCACACAATGGGCAACCCTTGGCGATGGGCATCTTAGGCTTGAAAGTATTTATCGGCTACGTCCCCTTGATGACCTGCGCGTATTACTTCATCCGTAACCGCAACGACTTGCTGGGTCTCATCCGCCTAAATGTCATCTTGATTTTGACCTGCTGTGGCTTAGCCTTCATGCAGTATCTCTTTTTAAAGACGGGGCGCTGTCAGGGCACTCAATTTGCCGAGGGTGAAGATCTTTTCAAAGCATCGCTCAATGCCCGCTGCTTGGTGGGAGGGGCGCTGCTTTATAGCCCTGAACACGGTCAAATTCGTTTACCGGGAACGTTTGTAGCTCCTTGGCAGTGGGGATGGTACTTAATTTCGAGCGCATTTTTGTCGTTTGGGCCGGCCTTTAATGACCCCAAGCCCCACTGGCGCACCCTTAGTTTGGCATCCTTGGCAGCCGTGTTTGTGCTGTCTGTTGTCTCAGGGCAGCGCATTGCTCTAGCCTTAGTGCCCGTTAGCTTTGTCTTGCTGCTGATCTTGACGGGGCAAATCATTCAGCTCAAGCGATTTTTGCCCACGGCAATTGGGCTCGGTTTTCTGCTCACAATTGTTACACTGCGCAATCCAGAGGTATTGCAAGAGCGCATTGCCAGCTTTCAGTCTCGCTGGAATGCCTCGCCACCCACTGCCTTTATTGAAGGGCAATTTCGCTGGGCCATGCGTTCGGGAGCGGGTTTCTTGGGCAACGGTTTAGGTACAGCGACCAACTCGGCGCGGGTGTTTGGTGAAACCAGCCTGGTTGAAACCTACTATCCCAAGGTGCTGTTTGAAACGGGTTTGTTTGGTGTCTTGGCCTTCTTGCTGTTTGTCACCGTGATCACCTATGTAACGTTTAAGTCTTATCGCTCGCTCCGGGATCTCACCTTACGCAACTACGCCGCTTCGTTTTGGGTGTTTGTCTTATTTATTAGCTACAACACCTACTATTACCCGTTGGATGTTGACCCGGTTGCCGTCTACTACTGGTTTTTTGCCGGAGTCATCCTGCGATTGCCGGATATTGAACGAGAGGAGCGACAGGCCGCGAAGGAGGCCGAAAAGCCAGATACCAAGAAGCGAAAACGCCTCAAGCGTTCGTCTGGCTTTAGTTAGGGTCTTAGCGACAGCAAGGAAAGCAACGCGGAGAGTAGAGCAGAGAACCGAGCAGAGAACCGAGTGGCGATCGCCCCGATGTTTTATGTCTATACTGGGTTCGCTAGCATCATCCCCCCGCTCCCTCCCGCTCTCCCGCTCTCCCACTATCCCTCCCCCCACTCACTCCCAATCTTGACTTCTATCGGATGGTATTTTCATGACTTCACCGCTGATTTCGGTCATCATCCCTACCTACGGACGGGAAGAGGTTTTGCGAGAAACCCTGGCTAATGTCTTGCAGCAAGACTATCCGAACTATGAAGTGATTGTGGTGGATCAAACCCAGCAGCACGAACCCGAGACCCAAGCCTATCTGGATGAACTGGCCGCCCAGCAAAAAATTCGCCTGTTTACGGTGACTTGGGCCAGCCTGCCTGGGGCTCGCAACTACGCGGTACGGCGCGCCCATGGCGAGATCATGCTGTTTCTAGACGATGATGTGGTGCTGCCGGCCGGCTTTTTAGCGGCCCATGCCCAAAATTTTGTCGATCGTCCTGACATTGGTGCGGTGGCCGGGCGCGTCTTTGACCGGATGAAATTGGCCGATGCCGGCCAAGACCTCGAAATTGATTACCTGCCGCCCGAAGCCATGGATCCGGGGATCGCTTGGTATCACATCAATCTTGTCCATACCGTCAAGCCCCAGCAGGTGTTGACGGCTCGGGGCTGCAATATGTCGTTTCGGCGTGAAATCTTCCACAAGTATGGCGTCTGGTTTGATGAGCGGTTTCGGGGCAGCGCAGTGCGCGAAGAGTCTGACTTTTGCCTGCGGATCCGCAAAACTGGGCTAAAAATTTGGTACGACCCGGCCGCCCATCTTGTCCACTTGGGCGAAGAAACAGGCGGCTGCCACGATATCAGCACGCGATCGCTCAAATATCAGACCACGTTTTATCACAACCACTTTTTGATGGGGATGAAAAACCTGACGCTGACCCAAGCGCTGCGTCTATTTTTCAGGCTGTTTGACTGCCACGTATTGGGGCGGCCACCCTGCCATAAGAGCGGTTCTCCGATTAAGATTGTGACGCGGTTTGGGTTTTATACCATCGGCTTCTTTAGCGCGTTGAATACGCTAATCAAATCGAAGTGGGGCAACGGTCAAATCTTTAGCCAGCAAGACTCTGAGTGGAAACCTCAATCAGAAACGATGGTTAATCGGGCCTCTTCGGTAGAAGCCACTGGGCTATAGGGACAAACAAGGGCGATCGCCTTTCGTGTTGTCGAGCGCATGACCCAACGGCAAATCCCGCTTACACCCGCTTGCACCTCCAGATTGCAGATTTCAGAACCTTCCATACCCTTAAATAACAGCGCCCCAAAGGAAACGGTCGATGCGGATTTTAGTCGCGAGTCATACCTACATTGTTGACCTGAACTGTGAAAAGTTTAGGGCAATGAGCCAACTGGGGGACGATGTTGAAGTCACCATTGTTGTACCCAAGCGCTGGAAACCCGGCGGGGTGCAAAATCGGCTGATTGAAACTAAGTTTTGGCAAGACGGTTCCTTTCGGGTTGTGCCGGTCTCTAACCTGAGCGAAAACAACCAGGGCTTGCTTTCCTTTGGCGCAGATTTGATCAGCTTGCTGCGTCAGTTTCGCCCCGACATTATTCAGGTTGAGCAGGGGTCTAAATCGGTGGGTTATGCCGAGCTGATTACCCTCAATCGGTTGCTGGGGCTAAAGGCGAAAAACACGTTTTTTACCTGGTGGAATCTGCCCTACGAGCTAAAGTTTCCGATTTCCTGGCTGGAACGCTATAACCTCAGCCAAACTGACGGTATCGTAGTCGGCAACCAAGATGGGGCCGATATTCTGCGGCAGCGCGGCTATCAAAAGGCGATGGCGGTGATGCCCCAGTTGGGAGTTGATGAAGGGTTGTTTCGGCCGCAGCCCCAGGTTGAGTTAGCCAGCCAGTTGGGCATTCAGCCCGATGAGTTTGTGGTGGGGTTTGTCGGCCGGTTTGTGGAAGAGAAGGGGCTGCTGACCCTAGCCAAAGCTCTAGCGGGGTTAAAAGAACAGCGTTGGAAACTGCTGCTGCTGGGGCGAGGCCCGCTGAAGGAAACCCTGATGCAGCAAGCCGCTGAGGCTGGGCTGGGCGATCGCCTGATTTGGATTGAGAGCGTGCCCCATGACGATGTGCCGCGCTATATCAACCTGACGAGCACTCTGGTCTTGCCGTCAGAAACCACCTATCGCTTCAAAACCCTAACGGCGGTGGGCTGGAAAGAGCAGTTTGGGCATGTGCTGATCGAAGCCATGGCCTGTCAGGTGCCGGTGATTGGCTCTGATTCGGGTGAAATTCCCAATGTGATTGCCGATAGCGGGCTGATCTTCCCCGAGGGGGACGCCCCA
>DATNOW010000054.1:0-2617 GCA_036703515.1 Chroococcidiopsis sp. | reverse complement strand
GCTGAAATCTTGAGCCGCTTAGATTTGCAGAATCTTGGCTTTAACGATTGGCAAGCGCTGAGTATCTTAACTTCGGTGTCGCTGCTGGGGCTGATTGTCGGCTGGCTGGTGCGATATAGCGTGATGGCGGGCGGGTCTTCCTTGGTGCTGTAGCGATCGCTAGGGTGATGAGACGAGGCCAGTATAAGTAGCGACCACGATCAGGCGAGATATCGGTATCAGGTGAGATATCGAACAGGAGCAGGCCGCACGGTTGAATGGGGCGATCGCTCTGCGGCAGCACTCGGCCCTGAAATTTACATTGCTCTCGAATATGCCCTGCCCTTGAGAGCAGCCTGACTCAATTTTTCTCTGATCAATAAAAAATGCTTAAAAAAAACCCGGTTTGACACCGGGTGAGTAGCCGTATTTCCCAATTAAGTTGTAGCAGTTTAGCCATCCGCCCTACCTCTTACGAAAGATAGATTTTTATCTTTGAAGTCTGCGCTATTCTCTTTCTCCCTGCGTTTTTTGTCTGGGACTCAAGATTTTTGGCACCTTCAGCCGGGCACTCTGAGGAAGGCATTTCATCCTCCGATCGGGTTAGTGGGTTTGGGTGAGGTAAGGCTTAGAGTAACCGTGATAGTCTAACAAAGCTTTCTGGCTGATTGGGATGGTCAATCTATCCATTCCGATCGGCGCTACGGCGGGCCGACACGTGGAGTAGCCAGTGTTGCCTGTCCTGATTTTTGCTCTACAGCGCTTTTTCTATAGCAGGCTCTCTACAAGCTTTCTGCAAGGCTTTTCCTCCTACAACAGTTCTCGGTGACCCATGAATGATCTGTACCTCATGCCTGCGCTCCAACGGGAGGTCAAAGGTGCACTGCAATTGGCCGTGCCCTTAGCGGCGGCTCAGGTTGCTCAGGGCGCAACCTCCTTTGCCGATACGATCATGATGGGGCTGCTGGGTCGCCAAGAGTTGGCGGCCGGTGGGCTGGCCTCTAACACCTTTGCCATGATGCTGATTACCACCACAGGCGTAATTTCGGCGGTTAGCCCGCTGGTGGCCGAGTCGTTTGGGGCGGGGCAGGGCGATCGCATTACCCGGATCACCCAGCAAGCGCTGTGGCTGGCGGCCTTGCTGTCATTGCCGATCATGTTGGTGTTGTGGCATGTGGGCGGTGCTATGCAATATCTGGGTCAAGAGCCGGCTAATGCGGCGTTGGCCAATCAATACCTGCACGCCATTTTGTGGGGTGTGGTGCCTGCTTTAGGGTTTGCGGCGCTGCGGATGGTGGCGGCGGCTCTGTCGCAACCGCGCCCGGTGATGATCATCATGCTCGGCGGCACTGGGATCAATGTGGTGGGCAACTATGTCCTGATGTTTGGCAAATTGGGGTTGCCCGCCCTCGGGCTGGCGGGCATCGGTTGGGCCAGTGCGCTGTCTTACTGGGTGATGTTTTTGGCGCTGGTGGGCTATATTTTGTGGCAACCGCAGCTGCGGCAATATCGCATCTTTCACCGCTGCTATCAGTTTTCGCGGTTTTCGCGATCGCTGTTTGGTGAACTGCTGACGGTTGGGCTGCCGATTGGGGCGCTGTATGCCGTCGAGACAGGGCTGTTTACGGTGACCGCGTACCTGATGGGGCAACTGGGCACCGATACCTTGGCGGCGCACCAAATGGTTTTGCAAACGGCAGCTATCACCTTCATGGTGACGGTGGGCATTTCCTACGCGACAACGGTGCGGGTGGGGCAATATCGCGGCCAAGATGACCTGGATGGGGCCCAGCTTGCGGGCTATGTGGGCATCGGTCTGGGGGCCCTGTTTATGTCGGCCATGGCGCTGCTGTTTATGCTGTTTCCGCGAGCAGTAGTGTCGCTGTATTTGGATGTCAACAATCCCGAAAACCGTCGCGTCATTGCTATTGCCATTGAGCTATTGCAAGTGGCGGGGCTGTTTCAACTGTTTGACGGCACCCAAACGATTGCGGCCGGCGCGCTGCGCGGACTCAAAGATACGCGGATGCCGATGCTGATTGGCATTTTTGCGTACTGGTGCGTGGGTTTGACCAGTGGCTATCTGATGGGGATGCGGCTGGGCCTAGGCGGGGTGGGGCTATGGTTAGGGTTAGCGCTAGGGCTGGCGATCGCCTCCATTATCCTGACGTGGCGGTTTCATCGACTGATTTCCGCCCAGCTCAGGCTACAGCCCTCGGAAACGACGCTTTAGTCTGGCTCTACACCCATCCTCACCCACCCCCTCACACTCCCATTCACCCCCTCACCCATTTTCAGTCGTAGCCGCAACCGGGGACGGCAAGACAGGCGGGCGCTTGCGGTTGCCCGTGACCGGTAGCTCAATCCGAAACTCGGTGCCTTCACACGGCACGGAATGGCACTGGATCTGACCCTGATGGCGCTCGACGATGATCTGGTGGCTGATCGACATCCCTAGCCCGGTGCCGCCGCCCACTTCTTTGGTTGTAAAGAAGGGGTCAAACACTCGCTGCCGGACGGTTTCAGACATGCCTGGGCCGTTGTCGCGAATGCAGATTCGAATGCGATCGGGGGCGATCGCCTCGGTCGAGATCGTAATCTGCGGAATCTCCGGTGGTGGGCAGGGCACCGAAATCGA
>DATNOW010000053.1:0-8878 GCA_036703515.1 Chroococcidiopsis sp. | reverse complement strand
ATGCCCCAACCGTTAAACATATCGGGGGCCTGCAATCGTTCGGCGACGCTGCGCGCTTTTTCGGGCTGAAAAATTCCGAGGCTGAGGCATTGGCCAGGGTTGGAGGTGATGCTATCGACAGGTTTGCCGTTACCGTCTAGGGCGATCGCGCAATAGTCTTGGTCGTTGAGCCAAAAATCTCGATTAAACCGAATTTTGAGGTCACGGGCCTCTTCTTGCCAGCGTTCTGCCAGATCAATCCGTTTTTTGATCTGGGCAATTTCGCTCAGGCGAATTTTAGCGGCATAGACGTAGGCCTGGACTTCGCAGAGGGCGATCGGCCCTGTCGCCAGTTCGCCTTTATAGTTGACGATGCAATCGTCTGAATCCTTCCAGCCCTGGTTGTGTAAGCCGCCCTTAGAGCGCCGCAGATAGGACAAATATCCCGTTTCGCGACAGTTGCGATCGATCCAGTCCATGGCCGCTAGGGCTGCATCCCACAGTTTGTCGAGGGTTTCTTGATCCTGCGTCCAGGCATAATATTCGGCGTAGAGCATCAGCCACAGAGGGGTTGCATCCACCGTGCCGTAATAGGGCGTATGGGGCACTTCTTGGCAGCGGGCCATCTCACCCAAACGCAGCTCGTGCAAAATCTTGCCGGGTTCTTCTTCACGCCACTCGTTGTCGGCTTCGCCCTGATAGTGAGCCAAAATCGTCAGGGTTTCGCGGGCAATGGTGGGATCGAGGATCAGGGTTTGGGATGCGGTGATCAGCGCATCGCGTCCAAACAGCGTCGAGAACCAGGGCACCCCCGCCGACAGCGCTTTTTCTTTGCCAAAGGTTTGCCGCAGGAGATAGATATCTTGCTCGGCCCGTTCAATCACCTGGTTGAAAACGCGGTTGTTGGTGCGAATCCGGGCGGTGGATGCGCCCCATTCTTTTTCTTCCATCAGTTCTGCCGCTTTTGCCTGCATCAAAGTGATGGGGGCGCTGACTTTAGAGGCCGGGCGACCATTGATAAAGGGCTGCAATCGATAGCCCAACAGCCGAGTTTCGTGGGAGTTGAGTTCGAGGTGCCAGATGGCGGTGTAGCCGTTGAGAGCATCGGGCAAGTGATGATAAAACTGCACCCGCGATTCCATCAGAATGTTGTCGAGCCCCTGGTAGGCCATGGTGAGCTCTGTGGAGGGCTGGGCCGCGCTGTCGAGCAGTTCGGCCGAGAGAGAGCCATGCCCTAAAGTGTCGATATCGATGCGCTCTTGTTTTTTCTCGTCGGGTACGAGGCGTAACAGCCGCCCCCGGTTGGCCCGCACTACACCGCGCACTTCGAACAAATCGACAAAGTCGGCTTCAAAGCTGAGGGTGAGTTCAAATTGGACGGGCTGAGTGCTGTAGTTGGTGATGGTCAACTCTTCAAACAGACCGCCATTGAGCACAATTTCACGCTGAATGCTGATGGTTTCAGCTTTGATGCGATCGCTCAGTTTTGGGTTAGCGCAGAGGGCCGACAGCACAAATCCCTTGCGGGCATCGCTGCTAAGTAAAATGGGCGATCGCCCTTCAATCTGTAGCTCTAGCCGACTGAGAAAGCGGGTATCGCGACAAAACAGCCCCAAACTAGCGTTGGTGCTATCGTCTAGGCAACCTGAGATATTGCCCAGAGTGTCAGCAATCAAAAACAGATCGTCATCTTTGAGGGTAAGGGTCGGCAGCGGCTTTTCGGTTGTGGTGCAGGCCCACAGCGGAATAGGAGCTTGCTCTGCCGTCACAAACGTGCGACCATCAAGTTCGAGAAAATCTGGCATTGCTTCGTGGGGCTCAATAACGAGGCTTAACGATGGGATAAAAATTAGAAATAGGGACGGCACCTACTGCCAGGAGAAATTGGGGGCTAAGCAGTTAGGCCGAATGAAATTAAGCGGAGGTGCTGGGTTTTCTCCGTTGGAGACGCATTTGGGGACGCATTTGGAGACGCATTTTGAACGACTACGCCCAATCCTCGTCTCGTTAGCGGTTGAGTATTGAGCATTGGGCATTGAGCGCAGTCGAGCGCCCCATTAAGCGTGCAGTCAGGCGTGCAGTTAAGCGTACAGTCAGGCGCGCAGTTAAGCGTACAGTCGAAATCCGTCTGACCCGTAATTACGTCTTTTACGGATTAAAGTCGCATTAAAATTGCAATCCTTAAGCACGCTTAGCCGCGATCGCCGTCTGGGGCTGGGGGAGGGCGATCGCCGGAACGACTGGAGCGACCGATGGCGGACGCAGCGGTTCCTGGGTGAGTGACTGCACCAGTAAGCGACGATAGAGATCGCTCAGTTTGACCCCAACGCTGTTCCAGCTAAAGTTTTGCTGAACGCGGCTAGAGGCCTGTCGGCGCAGTTTGCGGGCCCAGATCTCATCAGACAGGATGCGGGCGATCGCGTTGACAAAGGCCTCAACCTCTTGCGGCGGCACCAGCAGCCCGGTTTCTTCAGGGATGACGGTAAACCGCAGCCCGCCCACATCGGAGGCGACAACGGGGGTGCCGCAAGCCATGGCCTCGATTGCCACCAGCCCAAACGGTTCATAGTGGCTGGGGATGACGCACAGATCGGCGGCTGTGTAATAGAGCGGCAGCAAATCATGACCAATTACCCCGGCAAAGCTGGTCTGATCGGCGATGCCCAAATCACGCACTAGGTTGCGAATCCGCAGGCGATCGCGTCCCTCGATCGGATCGGGATTATTGCCCCCCACAATCACAAGGCGGAGGTTAGCCGGATTGGCGATCGCCCCATGTTCACCCTGTTTTAGGGCAGCAAAGGCCTGCATCAAGGTATCGAGACCCTTGCGGGGAT
Organism: Chroococcidiopsis sp.; assembly: GCA_036703515.1. Taxonomy (GTDB): domain Bacteria; phylum Cyanobacteriota; class Cyanobacteriia; order Elainellales; family Elainellaceae; genus DATNOW01. The sequence continues at coordinate 6,062 of DATNOW010000053.1, read as the reverse complement.
CAAAACGTCCGACATAGAGAATAATTTGCTGCTCGGGGCTAAACCCTAGCTTGGCCCGGGCTTCGGCCTTGGGGATGGAGTGGAACGTATCGATATCGGCACCGCAGGGTACCACTTCGACATAGCCGTCGCCCGAGACCAGCGACCGCAGCATGCCGTCTTCTTGGGGGCTCGTAGCCACCACACAATCGGCATGGTTAAGCAGTTGACGTTCGATTGCTAGACGGGTGTCCGCGATCGCCGGGCGCGGCCCAATCGCCTGATATTTCACAGCTCCCAGAGAGTGATAGGTGTGAATGAGCTGAATGCTGCTTTCGGCCTTGAGCTGTAGCCCCACCCAGCCCGATGTCCAGTAATTGGTGTGGATCAGCGGGTAGTTGAGGCTCTCTTTAGCCTGAAACTTGCGAAAGGCGCTGACAAACTCTGGCATGTGCTGAAACAGCAGGTTTTTGGGTACGGGTTCTTCGGGCCCAGCCACCAAGCGAATCGTGCGGCAGTAGGGGGAATGTTCGACGATGCTGGGTGCATCGGGATGCACCTTGCGGGTAAACATATCGACCTGCCAGCCTAGCTTGGCCAGGGCTTCGCCGACCTGACGAACATATATCGTTTGTCCGCCGGCCTCGTCTTTGCCGATATCTACGGCGGGATCGCCATAGTCAGAAATCAGGGCGATCGCCTGCCTGCGAGGGATAGATGCCCGTGCCGCCGGAAACGCTCCATTGCTCGGGGCACTGATCGATGCAGAACCCGGATCGGTTGGGTGGGACATAGATTTCACCTCAACAAAGTCTTAATAACGTTGACATAGATGGTGGATGCTAGCCATCCACCCAGCGACTTAAACCGGCTCACGACCTCTAGGGAGCGTGGATTTAATCAGGGTCGATTCAAGTCGATTTGATGGGAATAGTCTTTGATAGGGGTTGAAAGCAAAGTTGGGCCTCACGGCCAACCCATAGCGTTAGGGGGAATTCGTCAGCCTGATTAGGGTTGGATTCCACTGTTGTGGCAGTTTCGCTGCTGTGGCAGTTTCGCTGTTGTGGCAGTTTCACGCTCGCGGCAGCGAAACTGTCGTGGCAACGGGTATTGTCACCCTCAGCACTTTCAGATTGTTCCTACCAGCTGCCGGTGGTTGGTTTCGGCGATCGGCTCTCCTACAAGTTGGGCATAGACCGCTTCATAACCGTCGACCATCTGCTTAATGCCAAAATGCCGCGTGGCCCGATCGCGACAGTCGTGGCGGCTGATGGTATCAATTTGGTGAACGGCTGCTACGCAGTCATCGAGGGTGTCGCAGAGGAATCCGGTTTTGCCGTGGGCGATCACCTCGGTCGTAGAGCCCAACGGCATAGCAATCACTGGAGTGCCCGATGCCATCGACTCGATCATCACGAGCCCAAAGGGTTCCCGCCAGGTAATCGGGAATAGCGTGGCGATCGCATTGCCCATCAGCACATTTTTTTGAAGATGATTGGCTTCGCCCAGATATTGAATCTGCACGCCATCAATGTGGGGGCGAATATCACGCTCAAAATAGTCGACATCGACTGCATCAATCTTACCCGCCATTTTCAACGGCAACCCCACCCGTTTAGCAATTTCAATGGCGTGATGGGGCCCCTTTTCGGGCGAGAACCGTCCTAAAAAGGCCAGATAGGGCGGCGTCTGTGGCGTTGGGTAAAACTTGTAGCTGCTGGTATCGACGCCGTTGTAGACCGTGGCGACATAGTTTAAGCCTAGGCGGCGATCGCGCTGGTCGTTGGAGATGCTGACAAAGGGTTGATCTTTAGCCCAGCTAAACAGTTTTTCGTTGTCAGGAGTGAAAATGCCGTGAAGGGTGTGTACGGTCGGAGTACTCACCAGGTTGACATAGGGCAGCGTGGCGCAACCTACATGAGAATGAATGATATCAAATTCGGCAGCGCGCTCATAGACCTGCGCCAGATGCAGCATTTCGTAAATGCCATATTCTCGGATGGTCTGATCGTGGCGCAGTGCGCAGGGATGGACAGCCTCTAAAGTAGCGAGGGTAATGGAGTCGCCAGAGGCAAACAGCGTTACCTCATGACCGCGCCGCACAAGCTCATCGGTTAATAAACTAGCAATCAGTTCGGTGCCACCGTAGGTTAGGGGGGGGACACGTTCCCACAGGGGGGCAATCTGAGCAATCCGCATATCAAAAACCTCCAAAGGGGGCCGAGATTTAATTAACGTCAAGCTGAGCGATGTGGCAAACCCTTGAAAAAAATTTGGTGATCCATCGGTAGACGAGCCAATGGTGATTGGGGGCGATCGCACACAGCGCAGCAGCTATTTGGTTCGGCGTCATTCGCCTAAACTCCGCAGCCGTTCAGCCTGCCGGGCAAAAAATTAATCAAAGATTAAAACGGTTAAGATTCTCCTAGTAAATGTAACGAAATATGTTGCATTCCTAAGAAAAACAAATTGGTTATTTAAGCACGAACTCTATCGCGTTTTTTTGGCCAGCGTATCCGTAGAGCTGGTGTGGATAACCGTACTTTTGACCAAAGTTAGTGGTCTTGACGGTTGACAAATCAACCTTTCGGTGGATAAGCAAAGCCCATTTCACGGGCGATAACATCCGCGCTTGATACCTAGGCCGGCCTATGCCATGCCGACAGCAGGCAAAATCCGTTCAGCGCAAAGTTTGCTCACGGCAAAACCTGTTCAGAACAAGACCTATTGGGGCAATGTCGGGGGCTGCGACGGGCATGAGCCGTGATTTTTCTGAGGTATTTGCTGTCGAACTGGTTGAGAATTGACTATATTGAATGAACTTAAACACATCCGACACCTGCAAGGCTGGCTAAGGTTTTAATATGACTGTTACCGCCGCAACCCGATCCTCCGCGATCGCCGAGAGCGGTAATGGCAAACCCTGCACCACCGAAACCGTGCGGTTTGTCCCTCGAAATGTATTCAGGAGGCCGATTTGTCTTTTTCCTCTGACGACTTTGCCAAAGCCCTAGAACAGCATGACTACCAGTTCACCCGTGGACAGGTGGTGCGCGGTAAAGCCTTCAGCTATGAAAGCAATGGGGTTTATATTGACATTGGCGGAAAGGCGGCGGCATTTTTGCCCGCTGATGAGGCCTCAACCAAGCGCTTTGCCGATCTTTCCGATGTGGTGCCGCTGCAAGAAGAGCGCGACTTTTTGGTCATTCGCGAGCAAGATGCCGATGGCCAGGTGACGCTGTCGGTACGGCAGCTTGAAATTCGGAAGCTGTGGAAGCAGTTTCTGGAAATGCAAGAAAATGGTCAGACGGTGCAGGCGCGGGTCAGCGGCGTCAATAAGGGTGGCGTCACCGTTGATGTGCAGGGGTTGCGAGGGTTTATTCCGCGATCGCACCTAGTTGACCGCGATAATCTCGATTCGCTGATCGGCAAAGCGCTCACCGTTGCCTTCCTAGAAATTAATTCTGAAACCCGACGCTTAGTGCTTTCTCAACGCCAAGCGGCTCAAGCTGCCAACCTGGGGCAGATCGAAATTGGGCAACTGGTGGAAGGTAAGATCGTCGGGATCAAACCCTTTGGGCTGTTCATTGATTTTGACGGCACGACAGGGCTGCTGCACATTAACCAAATCAGCAAAAATTACGTATCTTCCTTAGAGGAGCGTTTCCAGACAGGGCAGGCGATTAAGGCCTTTGTTTTGGATGTAGACGACATCAAACGGCGGATTTCGCTCTCGACCAAGATTCTCGAAAATTATCCGGGCGAGATCTTGGAGAAGTTTGATGAAGTTATGGCCGATGCCGAAACTCGGGCTGAGAAGGCTCGCACCAAAATGAGCACCCACTCCGTCGAATAGGCGATCGCAGCACAATCCCCACCGATCCCCACAGATCCCCAGCAGATCCCCACAGATCCTCACAGGTCGAACTTGATCTCGACCTGCACCTCGGGCTCCATCGTGAGCTTCATCCTAAACTGCGTTGTGAACTCCATTACGGTGCATCTGCCCATTGCTACCCCCAAACACCAGGATAGCGATGGGCATCTGTCTGACGTGGTGGCGTAGTTTTGAGCCGGTAAAACGCTTAGGCATGGATTCACATTTTGTGCGGATTTAATGCATATCTTGTGCATGTTTTGTGCATTAGGACTCTGCAAGGCAGGAATGCGGTTGCTAGGCTGAGGTAGAGGCGATCGCCACCCATATTTTCTATCTGTCTACAGAAAAACCACGGATTAAAGATTTGTGAACGATAGGGTTAATGGGCGGATAGAACGGTCAAGGTATAGGGAAAGATTATAGGAATAGCCTAAAGTGGCTATGTAGTACGCGTCCTATATTTTCCTCGCCGCAGCCCTGCAAAGCCAGCGCGATCGCGCTTCCACAATTATTCTTCCCTGTGCTCCGACGCTTCCTGCGCTCCTCCTCCTCCGTTGCACCGTGTTTTGCAGCCTATGCTCTCTACTGTTCTGTTCCCCCAACGTGATCAGCCTGCCGAAAGCAATGTTTCTAAGCCAGTGCGTCGTCTGTGGCAACGTAGGCTTCAGCATGTCTTGTATGGTGGGGCGATCGCCCTGGGTGTTGGCCTAGGCACACCGGCCTATGGGGCTGAACGGGTCGCCGTGCGGGTTGGCCCCCTGCAGCAGTCGGTGGCGATCGCTGATTTAGAGCTCTATGTCAAAACTGGGGAGATCTCGGCGGCGCTTAGACCCTACAGCATGGTTTTGAGTGACGACCTGCGCCAAGCCTTAAATAGCCGACTACAGCTTGATCCCAAGTCGAGCGATAAGCTGATCGGTGATTTGCTGCAGTCATCGGCCGGGGAGCGCCTGCTCAATTTGCTCGATGTAATTGTGGCCGACAGCGAGCCAGAGGATGTTAAAACAGCCTTGACCCATGCGGCTAAAGAAGCTGATGGGCTCAGCCTGCTGGGGGTGTTAAAAGCCTATCCCCGCTCTAAGGTCACCCTCGATGGAGTATCGGCGATCGCCCTAGCATCGCAGCTCAACCTGCCCTACTGGCAAAGTCAGTCGCTCAGCTCGATTTTGGAGCGAGAGCTGACGGTAGAGACGACTCAGCCTGTGGATGTGGGTTTTGATCCCACCAAGGCTGGCAATCACTGGGTGCGGCAGCAAAGCATGATTTTGCGAGACTATACCCGCAACCGCTCGATCCCGGTCGATCTATATTGGAGTCGCCGCACCGACGGGCCGCTGATTGTGATCTCCCACGGCTTTGGTGCCGATCGCCGCTTTTTGGGCTACCTGGCCTACCATTTGGCCTCCCACGGGTTTGCGGTCGCGGCCTTAGAACATCCCGGCAGCAATGTCACCTGGCTAACCGATATTGCGACAGGATTGTCTAAGCCCGGCGATGCCGATATTTTGCCGGCTACCGAATTTATCGATCGCCCCAAAGATGTCAGCTTCATGCTTGATCAGCTGAAGCTTTTGAATGAATATTCGCTCTACTTTCGCGGCAAGCTCAATACAAACCAGGTTGTGGTGATTGGGCATTCGCTGGGGGGCTATACGGCGCTGGCGCTGGCGGGAGCTGATCTTGACCTAGCTGGACTGCGCGACTATTGCTCTAAGCTCAACTCGGCGGGGGTGTCGCCTTCCGACTGGGCCCAATGCACAGCGGCAGATCTGCCAGGGGATGCGATCAATTTTCGGGATCCCAGGGTTGTGCAGGTGCTCGCTTTTAACCCGATTATTGGGCATTTGTTTAACAATGCGGGATTGGCTAGCATCAAGGTGCCTGTGCTGATGTTGGCTAGCAGTGACGATACGATTGTGCCCGCGGCTAGCCAGCAGCTGCTGCCGTTTACAGCTTTGCGATCGCCCAAGTACCTATTAACGGCGATCGGCAGCACTCATCTCAGCGTAGGCGACCCCGCCAACCTCAACTATGCCCTTACGGAGAGTTTATTTGTCAGAGAGCGGCGCGGCGACGAAACCAACGAACTACGTGAACTAACCCGAGGGCTCAGTCTGGCCTTTATTAAACAGGTGACTCCCGATGCGGAACATTACACCCAATTTTTGACGCCTGAATACGTCCAGTCGTTTTCGACCGCGAA
>DATNOW010000052.1:0-11280 GCA_036703515.1 Chroococcidiopsis sp. | reverse complement strand
ACTAGAGCAATGGGTGGAACCCTTTGTCTGGGAATTGCAAAAAGCGCATCCCCATCGAGCGGCAGACGCAGACTTAGAGCCCGACCACCTCACCTGGCCACAGCGCTGGCAGCAAGGCTGGTATCAGTCGAGCCAAATCGTTCGGTCGATCTGGCTGTATGTGGTGCTGGGCATTGCAGTCGGGGCTGGCATTCACGGCTACGTGCCAACCCAGCTTGTGACCCAAGTGGCTGGGGCCAACAATCCCTTTGCGGTGCCGGTGGCCGTGATGCTGGGGGTGCCGCTCTATGCCAATGTCGCCGGGGTCATGCCCATTACCGAAGCGCTGGTCAATAAAGGCATGCCCCTCGGCACGGTGTTAGCATTCACCATGGCGGTGACCGCCCTCTCCTTCCCCGAAATGGTGATCTTGAGAAAAGTATTGCGCCCCCAACTGCTCGCTATTTTTGTTGGGCTGATGACCCTCGGCATTATTAGCATTGGCTATTTGTTTAATGCCCTGCTGGTTTAAGGATGGGCGGCATGACGCCTAATCGCAGGGCTGATTGCAGGGCCAATTGCTGGGCTTATCGTTTGGCATAAGCCACCAGCGAAACCCCCAAAATCACCAAGACAGCACCGGCAATGCGGGTAGGGCTAGCGGGATATCGGGTTAACCCAATCGCACCATAGTGATCGAGAAACAGCGAGGCAATCATCTGCCCGGCAATGGTCAGCGCCAGCGCCAAGGCGGCCCCGATCTTGGGTGTGGCGAAAATAGTAGACCAAACGTAGAGCGTCCCCAGACAGCCTCCAATCCACATCCACCACGAAGTTTGCCCCAGCGCGGCTGCGGTCGGCAGCGGATATTGCGCCACCAGGCAAATAGCCAGCGAGGCCAAGGTGCCCGCCAGATAAGAAATAAACGTCACCTGCATCGGCTCCCCGACCGAGCGCCGCAGCACGGTGTTAATCGCAACTTGAACAGGCAGAATAGCGCCGCCAATCAGCCCTGCCAGAAGGTAAATTGTCCGTCCAGTCATTGTCGTCAACCCTTTTGCCGATTTATCTCGGAAGCAAGATACTTTATGTCGAGATTCTAGCATTTGTTTTGACGTCGAGATACTTTATGTCAAGAATATAGGATGTAGATGTAATTGCGCGAGGCTGTAATTGCACGAGGCTGTAATCCGGCGCATCTGTAATCCGGCGCATCTATAATCCGGCGCATCTGTAATTCCATAGGGCTGTAATCCGGTGCATCTGTAATTCCATAGGGCTGTAATTCCGTCGGGCTGCAATTCCGTCGGGCGAATATCCAGTCCGGCTTAGGGGAATGGGTGTGGCGTGGTTGGCGTGATTGACGTGGTTTATGTACCTGGGGTGGTAGTGCTCCCCAGAGAACAGCGGTATAAGTGATGGAAATCCTGTGATGGAAATCCTGCTGCAGCCTGACGGAGAGATGCTAATCATGATTCAGAAAAAACCCCTGCGCGCCCGTGTCAGCCAAGATGAATATCAACTGTTGCTGCGGTTGCGCGATCGCAAGCCTGCCCAAAATCCACCGTTGCCTCCCGCAACCGTGGGCGATCGCATTTCTGATCGCGTAGCGGCCACCATTGGCTCGTGGAATTTCATCATTCTCCAAACGATTTTGCTGGTGGCGTGGGTCGTGCTCAACGTCACGGCCTACATTCAGCGTTGGGATCCTTACCCGTTTATCTTGCTGAACTTGATGCTGTCTTTCCAGGCGGCTTACTCTGCGCCAATCATCATGATGAGTCAAAACCGCCAATCGGTGATTGATCGGCAAGATGCCAAACATGACTACGAAGTCAACATGAAAGCAGAGCTAGAAATTGAGCTTTTGCAAGATAAAATAACCCTGCTGCGCGAAGAAGAAATTCCTCAAATCCTGACTTTATTGCAGCAGCAGCAGCAAAGCATTGCCAGAATCGAGCAATTGCTATCTTAGCCACACCATTTTGGTCGCCACGGGTGAGATATTGTTTTGATCTTGCCTGCGTGTTGCCCACACGATCACAAGATCAGTAGAGGTAAGCCGCTCTAACGGCGATCGCTTGGCCCGTGCATAATCTAAGCCCGTGCATAATCTAAACCTACAGTATTTCTGAGTAATCTGGTGACGCGACATGATCAAAAATCTTGCACCTGATATTTTTCGACAGCGCTTGTTAATTGAAGGTTTTTATACCATTGCCATAGACAAAGAAGTCTTGAAACAGTATCTTCTTGAGCTTGCTGCCACGCTTGATCTGCGCACCTACAGTGAGCCGATTATTTTTGCACCCTACTCGGGTATGGGACGGGACGAAAATGCCGGTTATGACGCCTTTGTGCCGCTCATTGACTCTGGCATTTCTGCGTATATTTGGAGCAGTGCTCAATTTTTCTCGATCGTGGTATACACCTGCAAGGGGTTTGATCAGCAGGCTGCCATTAACTTTACCCAAGCGTATTTTGCGGTCTCGGGTGAGGTGGTGAGTGCTTCCTTTTAGCAAACTCTGGCGTGGCCGTTTTACGAGATCCACCTATTTTCAAATATCTACTGAATTGTTGGTCAGGTTCGATTTTAGAGAGCAAGGCGACAATGCTAAATTTGAGTGCTGAGTTGAATACTCAGATTGCTTTCAGTCTCGCTGCACCGTATGACGGTTGCAATGTTATGAAACACGGCATCTTTTCAGTCCAGTGGATGATGGGGACAGGGTTGGCGATCGCGTCTGTAGCTGTCAACGCACAAATTGCAAACGCGCAAGTTGCCAACGCGCAAGTTGCCAACGCGCAAACGTCCAGTACAGAAATTGCCAGTGCAGACGTGGCCCAGACCGACCAGCCGCTCACCGTTGTTTATCCAGCCGATGGGTATGAAACCAGCGCCGCGCAGATTTTTTTGATTGGCACTGCGCCAGCCGAGGGCGATGTGCAAATTAACGATCGCGCCATTTCTCGCAGCCCGGCCGGCCACTTTGCCCCTAGTTTTCCGCTACAGATGGGCGACAACGTGTTTACCGTCCGCTATCAGGGGCAAACGGTGACGCTGCATGTCACCCGCGTTTCTGACCAGCCGCCGGCCCCGGTGGGGTTTGGCTTTGCCGAGGGGTCGCTGACGCCAGCGGTGGACATCAGCCGTGCCCCGGACGAGCTGATTTGTTTTGGGGCGATCGCCCCTCCCAACAGCGCCGTATCGGTGAGCCTCGGGGGCATTAGCCGGCCGCTGCTGCCCCAGCCCAGCCCGGTGACGCTGCCGCCCAACTCGGCCGTCTTAACCCAGGGCAATCAGCCCGCTCCCACGGCCTCTCCGGCCGGAGTCAGCTATCAGGGCTGTGAAGTGGCCAGCCAGTGGATGGGCGATCGCCCCCTGCCGACTGGCCCGCGCGGCCTAGAGCTAGGTACACCCGAATTCATCCTGACCCAAGGTGAGAGCATTAGGGTGCAGCCCGGACTAGGTACGGTTAGCATTTTGCCAGCGGCCCAGCGCCCGGTGATTGAGGTAACGGCCCCGTCGGGCACCGCTCGCACAGGCCCCAGCACCGACTATTCACGGCTGACGCCGTTGCCCACCGGCACTCGCGCCACCGTTACCGCTACAGAGGGCGACTGGCTGCGGCTTGACTATGGCGCGTGGATTCGTGCGGCCGACACCCAGCCCGTACCCAATGCCATCCCGCCCCACAGCCTGATTCGCAGCATTAGCTCTCGCCTTGTTGAGGGCGCAACCGAAATTCGTTTCCCATTGCAAACGCCTGTACCCATCTCGGTGCAGCAGGGCGATCGCACCTTTAGCCTGACACTCTACAACACCACCGCCCAAACCGATATCATTCAGCTCAACGACGACCCGCTGATCGCCCGCCTCGACTGGACGCAGCCGAGCCCTGGGCAAGTGGTCTACACCTTTAACCTTAAGTCTGCTCAGCAGTGGGGCTACACTCTGCGCTACGAGGGCACTACCCTGGTGCTGACCTTACGCCATCCGCCTACTTTAGCGCCGAGCACGAGCCGCACGCCCCTAGCGGGTGTCAGCATTGTGCTCGATCCAGGGCACGGCGGCCCCGAAGATTTGGGGTCGCGCGGCCCGACCGGCTATCCCGAAAAAGAAGTGACACTGGTGGTGTCGCGTCTGCTGCGCGATCGCCTAGAGGCTCTAGGGGCAACGGTACACATGACCCGCGATGGTGACGATGACCTCTATCCCCAAGACCGCGTTGACCAAATCAACCAGTTGGCACCTACCCTTGCCCTCAGCATTCACTACAATGCTCTGCCCGACAGCGGCAACGCGGAGCAAACCGCTGGCGTCGGCACCTTTTGGTATAACGCCCAGGCCCACAGCCTGGCAGTGTTTTTGCACAACTATTTGGTGGAAACCCTCGATCGCCCTTCCTACGGCGTGTTTTGGGATAATTTGGCCCTGACCCGCCCAACCGTTGCCCCGGCAGTTTTGCTAGAGCTAGGTTTCATGATTAACCCCAACGAGTTTGAGTGGATTACCAACCCAGATGCCCAAGCCCAACTGGCAGAAGCGATCGCCAATGGGGTGAATGCATGGGTGCACAATGCCGCTGCTGTACCGGAGCGATCGCAGACACCTGAATGACGTTGACAAAGCAGCGATACAATTCCTGTGTAATAAAATGGCGATCGCATTCATGGCAAACGGTGTTTCTAGTCCGATCTAAAACGAATTGCTGACCGTTCGTTGACCGTTCGTTGACCGTTTGTTGACCTGTTTATTGTCTGGTTGCGGCCCCGTTTGATCCGCTGATCAAAGGGCACCGGCCAAATACCGATCAGAGATCAATAAAACACCGACAAAGTGAATTCCATCAACGCAGACTGCGTTTTTTAGCGATCGCCACTCTATCAAACAGCCGCCGTTGGGATGTAATTCCAATCAACGATCTTGGGTCATCGGATCACAAAATCGATAAGAGAATACAAAAGTCTTAAAGATTTTTGAAGCTCTTTCCAAAGTTTGATCTAGACTTACTTTAGCTGGGCTACACTGTGTGCTCATAAGTAAGCTTGAAAGCGGTTTGCATCAACAAATCAAAAACGCATCACGGAGTCTACTGACGCGACGTAGTAACGCTGTGATCTGCTGCATCCGACTTCAAACCTTGGGCATTTCACGATGACAACATCTCACCCATGAGACACAAAAATGACTACCACTAGAAGGCGTTCGTCCACTGCGTCGATTCCTGCGGCTGCGATTGAGTTGGCCACCTCAACTTTAAACGAGCTACCTGAGAAACCAAGGGAAACATGGTCGTTGCGAGATGCGGTTGAACAGATGCGCGATACTATTACCGCCGCGCTCAACAAAGGTTACACCCACGAAGAAATTGCCCATCGATTGACGCAGCAGGGAGTTGCAATTAGCGTACCGTCGTTACGCTACTATTTGACACGCGCAAAGAAAAAAGCTGCACCGACCGCTTCTGTTTCATCTACTACCAAAACGCGCAAGCCCCGCGCCTCAAAGGCTAATGCGGCCGCTAATGCCACCACGATGACCGATGCGATCGCCGCTGTGCAAGACTTGCCCACCATCTCGCCCACTATCCCGGCAGTTGAGCCCGAAACCGCTTTTGAACCCGCGCTAGTGGCGATCGCCCCCAGCGCCATTGAAAGCGCCATTGAAAGTACTGTTGAAAGCAGTGCTGAAAGCAATGGTGCAACCCCAGCCAGCAGAAATGGGCGCGGACGCAAATCCGCTGCTAAAGCAGCAACGCCTAAGGCAGTGACTGCGGCTACCCCAGAGGCGATCGCAGAGCCACCCGCCACCCCCCGTCGCGGCCGTCCCCCCGCCGCAGAAACCAAAACAACCGCAACATCAACCAAAACGGCCGCCAAGAAAAAGCCCCAGGCTACAACCAAGGCTAAAACCACCAAAGCCTCGCAAACAGCTACAGCCACCGGCCGTCGCAAAATGCCAGCCGCTGAATAGGCCCATAGCCAACGCGACTAGACCCACATCTGGATTTTCGTAGGATGGGTTAGCGCAGCGTCACCCATGCGATTCAAGGGATTGATACGTAATGGCCAACGCCCAACCCATCCTACAAAAGTCGAGTGTTATCTAATTCTCATTCCTTACCAGCCGCTATCGGCATCCGAATCACGCCAAATTTCTAGATTGAGGTCATTGATATACATCAGTGCGCTTTGAATTTGGCTAGCGGTGCCGTGCAGTTCCAAATCAAACCAGCCGTCATCCCGCGCATTAGCCCCCAGCATAGCCGCTGCAATATTGACGGTGACACCATGCTGACTGATTAAGTTAGAAATGATCGGGTCTTGATGATATTCCTTCGGAATGCGCAGGCGAATACGGGTGCGCGCATGGCGCTGCGGATTGATTTCATCTGTAGACTGAGTCATCGTAATAGCTCCGGTATGCGATCCTACACACCCATTTAATGCACGTCTTTAATGCGGGTTTTGCGCTCCAAAATCTCTTTGAAAATCAGCGTCACAATCGCCAAGCAAGCTAGTAAGGTTGCTGCCGTATAGGAAGCTTGAGTTTCATACTGTTTGTAAGCGTGTTCTACATAGAGGGGCAGGGTTTGCGTTTTGCCAACGATGCTACCTGAAACGACCGACACGGCACCAAATTCACCCATGGCGCGGGCGTTGGTTAACAGCAACCCATAGAGTAACCCCCAGCGAATCGAAGGGATGGTGACGCGCCAAAACGTTTGCCAGCCGCTTGCACCAAGGGTTTGCGCTGCTTCTTCTTGGTCAAAGCCAATTTCTTCTAAGACGGGAATAACTTCTCGCGCCACAAACGGCATACTGACAAAGGCGGTGGCCAATACCATGCCTGGCAGGGCAAAGATGATCTTAAGGCCAGTGGCATCAAGAACCGGGCCAAACCAGCCGTTTTTACCATAGAGCAACACAATCATTAAACCGGCGACCACTGGAGACACCGAAAATGGCAAGTCGATGAGGCTAATCACAAAAGCGCGACCAGGAAAATTGCGACGGGCGATCGCCCAGGCGGCCGCTAGACCAAACACCGTATTAAAGGGTACGGCGATCGCCGATATCAGCAGCGTCAAACCCACCGCCTTAAGGAACGTGCGCTCGGTAAAGGTATGAAAAAATCCACCTAGCCCGCCGTTAAATGCCTGCACAAATACATTGATCGCCGGAATCAAAATAATGAATGCGAAATACAGCAACACAACGGCAATGAGTGCATATTTCACCCACGGACGGGCCTTGACAGGCGATGACCGCCGAGATGTGGCAACGGACTGCACTGGCATTGACTCAGTCATATTGTCTCCCCCACGCTTGCAGTAAGTTAATTCCGACTAAAATGGCCAGCGACACTAGTAGCATGACCGTCCCAATCACTGTCGCGCCCGCATAGTCATACTGCTCAAGGCGCTGAAACACCAGCACGGGTGCAATCAAATTATCAAACGGAATATTGGCTGAAATAATCACAATCGAGCCATATTCACCCACCGCCCGCGAAAAACCCAAGGCGAGCCCCGTCAGCAGGGCCGGAATTAAAGGCGGAAACAGCACCCGCGAAAACGTCTGCCAATCCGATGCGCCCAAACTCCAGGCGGCTTCCTCAATCTCTTTTTCGATTTCTTGCAGTACGGGCTGCACCGTGCGGACAATAAACGGCAGCGTGATAAAAATCATCGCCAGCCCTACCCCCAGTCGGGTAAACGACACCTTGATGCCCAACGGAGCCAGCAACGAACCAATCCAGCCGTTGTCGCTGTAGACCGTGGCTAAGGTCAAACCGGCCACCGCCGTCGGCAGCGCAAAGGGTAAATCGATCGCAGCATCCACAAACCGCTTCATCGGGAAGTCGTAGCGCACCAGCACCCAAGCTGTCGCTAGCCCAAACACGCCATTAATGGCCGTCGCCACACCGGCCGTCACAAAGGTCACTTCAAAGGCAGACACGGCTACGGGATCCGTTGCAATCCGCCAGATATCGGCCGGGCTGAGCGTTGCCGATTTGGCAAACAGGGCCAGCGTCGGCAGCACCAGCATGACCAGCAGATAAATCCACGTAATCAGCCACGGCCACGAAATATTCAATGCATTTTTTGGTTTATCGCCCCAGCCGCTTTGCGGTTGAGACACAGGGGCAGTCGTCATTCCTCAGCACTCCGCAACATCACCTTCACCCAAAATCGGTATCCGAATTACTATCCCAAATCGGTATCCGAATTACTATCTTTTGCTTCCATTGCTTCCATCACTGTAGTGGATGCACAGCACCAGAGACCTAAGCCCCCAGTGCTGAAGCAACTCACTCTACCCTGCGCTACGTCACACCAGTCAACTATTTACCGGCTTGAATCTTGTCAAAAATAGCGCCATCGTCGAAGAACTTCTTCTGAATTTCGTCCCAACCACCTAAATCAGCTACGGTGAACAGATTATCAATTTTAGGGAACTGCTCCGTATACTTTTCGCCAACGGCGGAGTCAGACGGACGGAAACCGACCTTGGCAAATTCTTCTTGGGCCTCTGGCGTAAACACAAACTGCACAAAGGCTTCGGCGACTTCACGCACACCGTGCTTGTCAGCATTGGTATCAACCACCGTAATCGGGTTATCGATGGAGATGTTGACATCTGTGGGCAGTACATAGGGCAATTTTTCACCCTTGATCCCAGCCAAAATTGCCTCGTTTTCGTAGTTGATCAAGACATCGCCTTGACCTTGCTTAAAGAATACGTCTGTCGCTTCCCGCGCGTCTTTGGGCAGGATGGGGACGTTCTTAAACACTTTGGTGGTGAAATCGAGCGCTGCGGCATCATCGCCACCCGTCTGGGTGACGGAGCCCCACAGGGCCAAGAAATTCCAGCGCGCCCCACCAGAAGTTTTGGGGTTGGCGGTGATCACCTTGGCATCGCCTTCCGCTAGATCAGCCCAGCCTTCAATGCCTTTGGGGTTGCCTTCGCGGGTGACGAGTACGGCCACAGACGAATGCACAATCGAGTCGTTGGGGGCTTCTTTTTCCCAACCGGGTTGAATCAACCCAGCGTCCTCAATTTTCTTGGTGTCGAGGGCCAGCGCGAGCGCCACCACATCCGCTTCCAAGCCATCGATTACGGCCCGAGTTTGAGAGCCCGAACCGCCATAGCTTTGGTTAAAGGTGACGTCTTGGTTGTGCTCTGCCTTCCACTTTTCCACAAACTTCGGAATGATTTCGGAGTAAGCCGTTTCGGTTACAGCGTAAGAAACGAGCGTCAACTCAACGGCGGGTTTGGCTTCGCCCGCAGGACTGGCAGCGGAGCTAGCACCCGGGCTAGCCGAATCAGCGCTGGGGCCTGTGCAAGAGGCGATCGCCACCGATAGCCCCACGCCCACGATCACTAACGACAAGAACCCTCTCAGGGAACGCAGTTTCAGTCTACTTAACAATTTGTCTATCATTGCTATCCTCTCACTCACAATCTACGGTAAGTCGGTCAAATATACCGGATTTGTCTCGTACGAAGCTAAACAATACCGCAACTTGTGGTAAAAGTACAGTATCTCGATTGGTGAACCGTAGTTGGTGGGGCCAATTAGTGCAATTGTTGACGCTTAAACATCGGAGGCTGGGTACCGTGGGAATTAGAGTTGAGAATGTGTCGAAGCAGTTTGGCAGCTTTCAGGCGCTCGATCAGGTCAGTGTGGAAGTCGCAACCGGCTCCTTGGTGGCGCTATTGGGGCCGTCGGGATCGGGAAAGTCTACTTTGTTGCGGGTGATTGCGGGGCTAGAGGCTCCCGATAGCGGCCGGGTTTTCCTTACCGGAAGAGACGCCACCTACGACAGCGTGCAAGACCGCCAGGTGGGATTTGTCTTCCAGCACTATGCCCTATTCAAGCATTTGACGGTTCGCAAAAATATTGCATTTGGTTTAGAGATTCGCAAGTGGAGCCCAGCCCGGATCAAAAACCGGGTGGAAGAATTGCTCAACTTGGTGCAACTGGGTGGGTTTGGCGATCGCTATCCCTCTCAGCTTTCTGGCGGGCAGCGGCAGCGGGTCGCCCTAGCCCGAGCCTTGGCCTTAGAGCCGCAAGTGTTGCTGCTCGATGAACCGTTTGGGGCGCTCGATGCCAAAGTCCGCAAAGATCTGCGCGACTGGCTGCGTCGGCTCCACGACGAGGTGCATGTGACGACGGTGTTTGTCACCCACGACCAAGAAGAAGCGATGGAAGTGTCTGACAACATTGTGGTGATGAACCACGGCCGCGTCGAGCAAATTGGCAGCCCTGCCGAAATCTACGACAACCCGGCCTCGCCCTTTGTGATGAGCTTTATTGGCCCGGTCAACGTATTGCCCAGCGATGCCAAAATCTTTCAGGCCAGCGGCGTCAAAACATCGAAGGCAGAGCTATTTTTGCGTCCCCATGATGTCGCGATCAGCCACACCCCAGAAACCGGCACCGTATCGGCGATCGCCAGCCGCATCATTCACCTCGGCTGGGAAATCCAGGTCGAGCTAACCCTAGAAGACGGGCAGCCCTTTTTCGCCTACCTATCCCGCGATCGCTTTGACGAGTTAGCCCTCACCCCTGGGCAGCAAGTCTACGTCAAACCCAAAGAAGCCAAATCTTTTGTGCTGCAATACGCGATCTAATTTTCTCGCTCACGGTTTACAGTTCCCGGCCTCTCTACTCTTCCACATGCCAGCGGGCCAGATGCCCGCACGACGTTTTTTCCCCTTTACCCTTTACCCTTTTGGGGTTTTGCTCGCGGGCCAGATGCCCGCACCACGTTTTACTTCATCTGCCCAAACAGTTCCTTCACATGCTCCCAAGCGGCGGCGGCGGCGATCGGCTCATAGCTGTCACGCTGGTCGCACATAAAGCCGTGCCCCGCCCCCGCGTAGCGCCATACCCGATGGGGAATGTGGTGCTGGACGAGGGCGGCCTCAATCGCGTCAACTTGGTCGAGGGGAATCAGCGGATCGTCCACGCCAAAAAAGGCGTAGAGCGTGCCTTTGATATCTTTTGTGCGCGTGATCGTAGGCTCGCCACCACCGGGACACAGCGTGGCGATGCCCGCCCCATAAAACGATGCCGTGGCCTGAATATCGGGGAGCGTTGCCGCTAAGTAAGCGACATGTCCACCAAAACAAAAGCCAATGCAGCCGATGGCGTTGGCGTTGACCGTGGGCATGGCCTTGAGATAATCGGCTGCCGCCTGAATGTCGCTGAGCAGCTGATCGGCACGGGTAAGCTCCTTGTGGTAGCGCCCTAGCTTCAGTTCTTCGTCGCTGTAGCCTACCTCAAAA
>DATNOW010000051.1:0-2849 GCA_036703515.1 Chroococcidiopsis sp. | reverse complement strand
AGCTTCCAGGTGACGCTTTAGATTTTCTGGTACTGAAAAACAACCGTACTGGAGAATGGGGCTTTTCGCAAGTCTGTCTACACAGATTTACACGTTGTCGTGTGTACACTTATTGTCTCTGTACTAGTGCAGGGTTTATCGCCATAATCACTGAGTTTAATAACTGTGCAGCGTCATTCCCGTGAAAACGGGAATCTAGAGGTTGCCCTATCTTAAAGATGGATTCCCACCTGCGCGGAAATGGCAGGGAAGCATTTTTTTAATCAGGGTTATCGCTATATTTACTTCATTACTGCATTCGAGTTATTGCATTTTTATTGCATTCGATCGATGGTGCGATATTGCACAGCTTCGGCGATGTGCTGGGCTTTGAGGGATTCGTCACCGGCTAGGTCGGCAATGGTGCGCCCCACTTTGAGGATGCGATCGGTGGCGCGGGCGGATAGTCCTAGTTTGCGGATGGCGGTTTCGAGCAGGGTGCGGGAGGGGTCGTCAAGTTTACACCACTGCCGCAGGTGGCGGCTTTGCATTTCGGCGTTGCAGCGCAATGTTTCATTTTGGAAGCGGTGGTGGGCGCGATCGCGAGCGCTCTGGACGCGGCTGCGGACACTATTTGACGCTTCACCGACGGGCTGCCCAGTAATTTCTTCGGGTTTGAGCCGATTGACGGCTACTTGCAGGTCGATGCGATCCATCAGCGGCCCCGATAGCTTGGCCCAATAGTTTTCGCGATGGCGGGGTGAGCAGGTGCAGGGCTGAATGGTATCGCCAAAATAGCCGCAGGGGCAGGGGTTGGTGCTGGCGACTAGGGTAAACTGGGCTGGGAAGGAGACCGACTGGCGGGTGCGCGAAATGGTAACATGGCCGTCTTCGAGGGGCTGACGCAAAAATTCCAGCACGTCTCGTTTAAACTCGGTTAATTCGTCAAGAAATAAAATTCCACGGTGGGCTAGGGAAATTTCACCAGGGCGGGGAAAGCTGCCGCCACCGACCAAAGACGGCCCCGAGGCCGAATGGTGGGGGCTACGGAAGGGGCGATCGCTCACCAGTGATCCTTTTTCTTTGAGCAGCCCAGCGACGGAATGAATCTGGGTGACTTCTAGGGCTTCGTCAAAGCTGAGGGGCGGCAAGATGCCCGATAGTCGGCGGGCGAGCATGGTTTTGCCGCTGCCGGGCGGGCCAACAAAAATCAGGTTGTGTCCGCCTGCGGCAGCGATTTCGAGGGCGCGGCGGGCGTGGGATTGCCCTTTGACATCTTTGAGGTCGAGGGCTCCAATGGGCGATCGCAACAGTTCGTCGATGCCGTTGACGACGAGGGGTTGATAGCGGCTGGGCTCGTTGAGGAAGTCGGCTACTTCTGACACATGCTGAAAGCCGTAAACTTTTAGCCCTTGGACAACGGCCGCTTCGCGGGCATTATCGGCAGGCACCACCAGCCCTTTGATCCCCATAGACTGCGCCGCAGCGGCGATCGCCAACACGCCAGCAACCGGACGCAGGCTGCCATCGAGCGATACTTCTCCAAGGAATAGATAATCATCGAGCAGATCAACCCGCACCTGTTCGGAAGCGGCCAAAATGCCAATGCTAATCGGTAAGTCAAAGATCGGCCCTTCTTTGCGCAGGTCGGCCGGCGTCAGGTTGATCACGACTTTGCGCATGGGAAAGGCATAGCCTGTGTTTTTGAGCGCGGCTTTGACCCGTTCTCGTGATTCCTGGACGGCGGTATCCGGCAAGCCGACAACGACGATTCCAGGCAACCCCCCAGCGACATCGACTTCAACCCCGACTCTGACGGCATTAATGCCAATCAGCGATGCACTCCAAACCCTGGCCAGCATGGCATGTCCCAAATGATACATTGCTGGGCTCAGTGTGCCCGAATTGATTGCGATAGAACCAACGGCCTTGGGGGTTCGTCTTAAGATGCCAAGCTTGTCTAGCTTCATGCTCGACCATAAAACCAACAGCCTTGGGGGTCTCCCCCAAACCCCCGGCGGGGGGAGGGTGCCCCTTCCCCCCACACCCCCCTCCAAAGGTTTGGCTGGTTTGGAGCTGTTTGAGCGCTTCGCATTGGCCACCCGTTTTGGTCTTAAGGTGAGGTATTTTTAGGCAAGATCTGCCCCAAAGATTTATTAGCAATGCTTGTAGCGTGGGTCTTTTCTTAAGCGATTTAAATGACTATCCTGATGGCGGCGGGCGGAGTTGTAAGCTTGGACTAACCCCCTTGTAGCTGAATGTCCTTGTGATGGTTGCTAGTATTTCCGACTCGTCCAAGCATTCGGTCGATTGTTCTGCGATCGCCACGACTGCTACCCCGACTGCGCCGATTTCCCCGACTGATTTCCCTGCCGAATTGCAGCCCGTACTGCCGCTGGAATTGCCGCCTGCACTCCGCACCCATCCGCCGATCGGAGAATTGCGATCGCAGTGGTGGCGACACTTAGGGCAGTTAGGACAGCTAGGGCAGCAGATGAATGGGCCGGCGCGGTTGCTGCTGGCGACGCTGCCGCTGGCGGGGATCGTGGATGCAGGCCAGGCGTTGGCGCAGTCAGTCTCGCAATCGGTATCGGTGCCGATGTCGCTGCCAATAGCGCAATCCACAACGCCGCCGCTGCTCTTGGCCCAGAGCATTACCCCCACCCACGACGGCACGGGAACGGTGGTAGAACGGGTGGGCGATCGCTACGATATTCGCGGCGGCAGCCTGTCGCGGGATGGCCACAACCTATTTCACAACTTTGAGCGGTTTGGGCTGAATTCCAATGAGGTGGCTAACTTCCTCAGCAATCCGCAGATTGACAATATTTTGGGGCGGGTGTCGGGGGGCGATCCGTCGGTGATCAATG
>DATNOW010000050.1:0-2826 GCA_036703515.1 Chroococcidiopsis sp. | reverse complement strand
TCTCCTGGCATCAGTCCGTCCTATCGCGATGAGTTGACCCGGTTTCGGGCTCAGCTTCAAGACTGGCGGGCCGCGTCGTCTCGCTTTAGTGGCACCCCCAACTGCGGTCGCGAATTGACCTATTCGCAATCGTCTCAGCCCAGCGCGAGCGGCTACGCCCAGCCCAGCGGCTATGCCCAAGCCAGTGCCGCGCAGACCAATCTATCCAGGGCCCAAGATGTGAGTGTGCAAGAGCTGTATGCTGACCTGCGTGGTGCGGTTTGTCGCAACGATTGGGATGGCGCGGTGCAGCTCACCAATGCGCTGATTGGGTCTCCGGTCAGCCCTTCCTATCGGCAGCAGTTGGTGGGATTTCGCAGTCAGCTCCAAGACTGGCGGGCGGTGGGTGCAACGCTAACGAATATGCCCGACTGCACCGGGCGAATCGCCCAAGCCCAAGCCGATCCAGAGCGCCTGGAGGCGGTTAATTGGGCGGCACCGCTGTAGGGCTGACTATAAATCCATCCAATCCAGCAAACCTGTTAGGTCAATCCATGGGGGAGGACGCACAGCGGTGCGCCCCTACGGGTTCTGTGAATTGGTGCAGTTTTTTTTGAAAAGATCTACAGCGGGAAAAACAGGTAGGGGCGTACGCGGTGTGCCTCTATCTGTTTTTTGTGGAAATTTGGGGTGATGCTCAAGCCTGGGCTACGCCCAATCGCAGTGCTCTCCAATCCGTTCTATGCTCAGACTGGATCGATTGGAGGCTGTGTTTGATGAAAACCGAAGTAACGACTTGGTATCTGGAAATGCGCGATCGCGCCGCGCTGCGTCCGGCTGTTTCTGATCATCCGGCTTTGTCGATCATCCAAGCGGCGGTGCCTTCGCCGGAGTTTAGTCGATTTCTCTATGCCAGCGTAGGTGGCGACTGGTATTGGCTCCAGCGTCTCAGTTGGAGCTATGCCCGATGGCTCGACTATTTGCAGCGCGATACGGTCGAAACCTGGGTGGCCTATGTGTCGGGTACCCCGGCCGGCTACATTGAGCTAGACATGCAGCCCGATCGCCATGTTGAGATCGCCTACTTTGGGCTGATGAAGGCGTTTACCGGGCAACGGATTGGGGGGCATTTGCTGACGGCTGGGGTAGAGCGGGCCTGGGATATGGGGGCACAGCGGGTGTGGGTGCATACCTGCAATTTAGACGGCCCCTATGCGCTCAAAAACTATCAGGCGCGCGGCTTTGAAATCTATGACCAGACTCAGCATTTTGAAGACTTGCCGGAGATATCGCCGGGGCCATGGCCGGGTGCTTTTTAGTTTTTTTGGGCGCTAATGGCAACAAACGGCACCCCAAGTCACGATCGCCCCTTCCTGAAACCCGTCCTGAAAGCAGCCCTGAAATCAATTTCAGTGAATTTTCTGTGCGATCGCCCCCTGGGTTGATTACACTAAACCCTAGTAAACGCTATAAAAAGGGGCATAGATCGGGCGATCGCGTCACCCTCCGCTAGATGCAGCGCTCTGGTTCGATTGAATCTTCCCTTTATACGCTCTCTATTGCAATGGCTCTTGTAATTTCTAAGGAAAATTACAAGGGCAATAGACCCGCCGGTTTGCATCTCCCCCGATTCCCATTTCTCTAAAATCCGCCAAAATCAAGAGACGGGCAACGCACACTCTAGTAGCTCCTGACGGTGGCATGTATGCAAAAAACAACAGCGACGCAAAACCGATGGGTTAGCTTGGGGCTTACTCTGGGGCTGGCTGGCCAGCCGATGCTGGTGGGCATGGCTGGGGCCACCCTCGGGGCGATCGCGTTGGCAGCTCCGTCTCAGGCGGCAACGCTGACAGCGTGGCGGTTTGACCCCAGCAGCGGCCAGCTTGAGCTAACGGTGCCCGAAGGCACGACTCCACAATATTTTTTGCTGGCCGAGCCAGCCCGGATTGTGGTTGATTTGCCCAATACTGACCTCGGCGCGGTCTCTGAATGGCAGCAGTATAGCGGCACCGTCCGACAGATTCGGGTCAGCCAGTTTCAGCCGGGGCTGACCCGGATTGTGATGGAGCTTTCCCCGACGGCAGTGCTGGGCGATCGCCAGGTAGAATTGCGCCAGGTGGAAGGCGGCGGCCAAACCCGCAGCCGGTGGATTGTCCGCCCGTTGATGGCGGGTGATCCGGCCGCCGAGATTGCCGCCGAGCCGGCACCCGCTGCGCCCGCCGCGCCCGCAGCACCAGCCCCTGGAGCGATCGCCACGTTGCCGCCCAGCGCAAATCCCAGTGCAGAACCCCCCGTTCGCCTGATGGTGCCGCCGCTGGATGAATCGGCCGTCCCCTCCGCCAATGGGTCTACCACCCTGCCGCCGCTCGAACCCGGTGCGGTCGAAATTCCCGTAGAGACCCCCCAAGGCGCGATCGCCCCCAGTGAACCCCCACCGCTCGCCGCCGAACCTGCGGTTTCGCCCAGCGAAACACCGGACGAATTACCCGATACCCTGCCACCGTTCACGCCCGCAGGCGATCGCGACGTGACCGTTAACATTCCACCCCTCAACGGCGATACCCCCCGCCCGTCTCGCCCCAGCCGTCCTACCAATCGTCCCGACAGTCCACCAGCGCAGCGCCCAGAACCCACAGGGGCGATCGCGCCACCCCCATCCGGCTCGCGCGGCGCATCCGGCGCATCCGGCGCATCCATGGATGTGATTGCGTTTGGGCAGCCATTGCCGGGGCCATCATCGGGCAATAGTTCTAGTACTGACAGCGTAATCGTCGCCTCCACATCCCGCGTGCTGATTCCCTCCGGCACCGTGTTAGCCCTGCGCTATCCCGGTAGCGCCAGCCTGCA
>DATNOW010000049.1:0-5630 GCA_036703515.1 Chroococcidiopsis sp. | reverse complement strand
AGCGCCATTGACCTATTTGGGCTAAAAATTGCTCAAAACCGGCTGATCGTCTTTGGGCTAGCGATTTTAGTGATTTTGGCGCTGCACTACCTGCTGCAAAACACCAAAATCGGTAAAGCCATGCGGGCCGTCGCCGATAACGTGGATCTCGCTCGCGTTTCGGGCATCAACGTCGAGCATGTCGTGATTTGGACTTGGGTGATTGCCGCCAGCCTCACAGCCATTGGCGGCGGCATGTATGGGCTGATTACAGCCGTGCGCCCCAATATGGGCTGGTTTTTGATTTTGCCCATGTTTGCCTCAGTGATCCTAGGCGGCATTGGCAACCCCTACGGGGCGATCGCCGGAGCCTTTGTCATCGGCATCACCCAAGAAGTCAGCACCTACTGGCTACCGTCGGAGTACAAACTGGGGATCGCGCTGCTGCTCATGGTTTTAGTCTTAATCGTTCGTCCTCAAGGGCTATTTCGCGGCACGATGTAACGGGCGATGGCATGGGTCACCTCCGCCAAATCGACCAGGCAGCAACGTTTTCTAAAATCTAAAATCCAAAAGCCAAAAGCCCCCAACAGCATCACAATAAAACCCCCAGCCTTAAACAGCCAGGGGTTTAATTTCACCATAGATCCGAGGGGATGTGGCGATCAGCCACAGCCAGCCTAGACGAGGATTCCGAAGTAGTAGGCAGCGACCAAAAAGTTGATCCCCAACAGTAGCAATGCCCAGCCAGTGCGGAATGGATACGCCTTCATAAAACGTCCTCTCGTAGAGTGTGAACTTGTAATTTATTATTAGGCACTGCGTTCATCCTTCGTAGTCGGCGATCGCAAAACTCAATGAAACTTAGAGTTCAGGGTTCAAGAATCCTGCTCTCCGGCATGATAGGAACTGCGCACCAGCGGCCCCGACCGGACATGGGAAAAGCCTAGGTCGCGGGCGATCGCCCCGAGGTGTTCAAACTCATCGGGCGTCCAATAGCGCTGCACAGGCGCATGTTCTAGGGAAGGGCGCATGTATTGCCCAATGGTGAGGCGATCGCAGCCCACCGCCCGCAAATCTTGCATCGCTTCGATCAGTTCGGCTTCGGTTTCGCCATGCCCGACCATCAGCCCTGACTTTGTGGGGATCGTCGGATCAATCGCTTTGACCACTTCTAACACCCGCAGCGATCGCTCATACTTAGCCCCCCGTCGCACCGGCCCCTGCAAGCGGCGCACCGTCTCAATATTGTGGTTATAACAAGCCGGACGAGCTGAAACGACCGTCGCAATGCGATCGCGCTGGGCCGCGTCACCCCCTACCCCGCCCCAAAAGTCAGGCGTGAGCAGCTCAATTTGAGTCGCAGGCATACGAGCACGAATTGCCGCCATCGTCTGCACAAACCATCCTGCCCCTTGATCGGGCAAGTCGTCGCGGGCCACCGAGGTCAACACCACATAGCGCAACCCCAGCAGCTGCACCGATTCGGCCACCTTTTCAGGTTCCTCAGCATCGAGGGGCATGGGCGCATGGCCCTTATCCACCTGGCAAAAAGAACAGGCCCGCGTGCAGGTCGGCCCCATCAACAAAAACGTTGCCGTGCCGTTGGCATAACATTCACCCCGATTGGGGCAGCGCCCTTCTTCGCAGATTGTGTGAATCTGACGCTGTTTAATAATCCGCTGTACAGCAGATATTTCGCTCGCCTTGCCGATCGGGCGACGCAACCACTCCGGCAGTTGCTGTAAGGGGGATAGGCGCGATCGCCCTGCTGTCGTCCCTTGGCTTGCGGCTGGGTTGTGCTCATCCAAGTCGTGACTATCAAACCCCATGCTGTTGTCTGCCTCTCTCAGTCTTGCTGCTTTGAGCTTGCGCCCCTCTAGTCAGGACTCCTTTAGTAGGGACTCCTCTAGTAGGGACTATAAGGCTTGCTCCCTTGGAAAGTCCACCATCAAGCGGCGATCGTCTGATACGCCTCATGATGCCCCGTGATGCCCCATGGTATAAACGCTGATATAGACGCTTTTAATTTGGGATATCTAAATAGTAGGAAATCGGTATCACACCATCAGGGTTGCATTTGCAAGAAAACAGCGGCGATTTAATGCGGCAGAGGCTACACTAGTTCATGCTGCCTTATGGCAGTTTAATAGTCTGGGTGTTGGCTGTTCAAGCGTTAGCTGGTTAAGGGTTAAAGTATGGCAACAGTGCAGTCGACTCTTTTTATCCCCAGAGGAACCCTATTCACATCTACTTAAATTTATTCCGGCATCAGCAATTAAAGTTAATAATTTTTGCTTAATGCCTACGTTTTCATACTCTCCTAGTCTTTTCCTTGCAATCATCCCCTGAGGAGTTCGTCGTGGCAACTCACAAAATTCTGGTTATCGATGACAGTAAAGTAATTCGCAACATGGTGAGAGACATGTTGCCCAAAGGTAACTTTGAAGTACTAGAAGCAAAAGACGGGGTGGAAGGGCTCAACGCCATCCATCAACAGCGTCCTAATCTGATCATGCTTGACTTCTTATTGCCCAAGCTAAGTGGTTGGGAAGTCTTCCAGCGCATTCAAGCCCAACCTGAGTTACGCGCCCCCCTGGTTTTGATGTCAGGTCGAAAGGAAGAGGTCACTGAGAAAATTCACGAGCCGTTTGAATACTTTGAGTTCATCGAAAAGCCCTTTGAGCAAAAGGATTTGGTCGATGCCATCAAGTCGGCTATGGCCAAGTTCAGAAAATGGCCGCAGCCCGTCGGTGGCCCCAGTGGAGCCGCTGCTGCTGCGACAGAGGCGGGAGCAAGCTCTGCCGATCTGGTGGCCTTGCAGCAAAAGGTCGACAAGATGCAGACCGAAATCGACATGCTCAAGAAGCAAATGGGTCAACTGCTCACCTTTGTGAAGCAAAAGCTGAAATAGTCGCCAGCGTTACCTCCCAGAGCAAAACGATGGGGACGTCTGCAGTGCAGACGTCCCCATCGTTTTAGAAGCTTTTCTAGAATCTATTAAGTTTTTGCGATAGAACGTTGCTGTAGTCGCTGAGCTGTAGTCGCTGGGGGCGTAGCCGCTGAACGACAGTCAGAGGGCTATGACCACAGAGCTATAGTCGCTAGGATAGATGCTTAATGTACAACAGCGTCGGCTTCTGGAGCATGGTTGCTGAGCGGGTCAAACACAACTTTGACATGACCTGAGCGGGTGGGGGGGAGGCGCTTGAGGTGTCCTTCAGCATCAGACCAACTGCGGAATCGTGCGACGGTTTCCCACTCGTTGTTGGGCAAAAGACGGGCGATCGCCCAAGCATTTAAGTTTTCCCGATAATGCATGATAATGGCCTCTCGTGGATCTGGTGGACAAGATTGGCGAAAAAAATCTTCCCCTCATCCGCAACGAATAAGGGGAAGATTTTTGATCGATGGGTTCGGAAACTCTTGTAAGTGACTTAACGACTTACTGGCGCTCGGTGCATATCGATAATGGTTAGAGCACCCAACCCTTACAGCTCCGTTGAGTAAGAGGGAGATACTATCCCTAAGCCATTGATGATCGCAGTTGAATTTAATCACATTTAGCGTTATTAGTGGATGATTTGACGCAACGGATAGCGCAATCACTACCCACATCATAGTCGGGATTGCAGAGATAGACCAACCTTTCGTTACTATTTCTCTAGAATGCACCCCAGTATTTCTCTAGGATGCATGCCCTGCAAGCGATCGCCCCCATGACAAGAAGCGCATCTGGCCTAGGCTAGAAGTCTGAGTTACAAGTCTCGATCAGGAAATTACTCCCCTAGCCCCGCCAAACAACCCTATGCCCGTCATGCCTTTAACGATCAGCACCGACTCTAAACTTCAACAACAGCTCCAGTTTGTGATGGAAATCGACAAACTCAAGCTGATCCTGCGGCAAACGTTGTTAACCGATCGCTCCCGCCGTGAAAATAGCGCCGAGCATTCTTGGCATCTCGCCGTGATGGCGATCGCCCTCTCAGAATATGCCCCTGCCCCTGTCGATTTGCTGCGGGTGATGCAGATGCTCTTGCTGCACGACCTCGTCGAAATCGATGCCGGCGACACCTTTTGCTACGACACCCAGGGCTATGTCGACAAAGCAGAACGCGAACAGCAGGCCGCCGATCGCCTATTTGGGCTGCTGCCCGCCGAGCAATCGACGCTATTCCGCGCCCTCTGGGATGAATTTGAAGCAGGTGAAACGTCCGATGCGCTGTTTTCTAAAGCGCTCGACTGCCTCCAGCCGTTTTTGCACAATTATCAAACCGAAGGCGGCACATGGCGGCAGCATGGCATCCATGTGGGGCAAGTGCGGAAACGCATGCAGTCGGTCAAGGTCGGTGCGCCATCGCTATGGCCAACGGTAGAACACCTGATGGAACGAGCGATCGCCGCTGGCTATATCCAACCCGAACCAAGCTGAGCCCCTATTTTCCCCTTCACCCTTTACCCTTCACCTGCCATGCAGGCACGATGCCTGCACCACGTCCTTTACCTTCACCCTTTACCCTTTCCTTAGTTGGTGCCATCCCAACGAGAATCGCCCACAAAGGCAACATCGACGTGCATTTGCATCACCCCCGGCTGCCATTCGTGCTCAGCGCCCAGCAGGTCAATACTGGTCGGCTCCATCAGGCTCTCTAGCTCGGGGGTAGAGTGCCGCAACGCCTGCAAGACACGCTGCCTGAGCTGACTGACTTGCAGCGGATGCTCACACCACACACTCTCAGGGGATTGCACGATGCCATCATCCACCAGGGAGATGGCCGCATGGATCGGCTGCCCGGTGACCAGATCCAATTGCCAGTCCATTTCTGGCGTCTGCACCGTCAGGCTGACGCGCAGGCGCAGTGTCCCCCATGCCCAGCCATGCCCCGGGCGCAGCGATCGCGCTTTGTCACCCCCCATCAGCTGCATCACGCCATCGGCACTGCGGTTAAAACACCACAGCAGCCGCAGCGTGAGGTCATCTAACCCCAGCTCATGGCGGGGCAGGTTGCGACCCGACTGCGCTAAGGCAATCGGCAGGGCTGTCGCCAACGCGTTGACCTCCGCAATCAGAGGCAGGATCAGATCGGGATTAACCGATTCAGCATCCTGGGCAACAGTGGCAATGGTGCCAATGCTGGTCATGCCAGCAATTTGATCTGTCAGATAGTGCTGAGCGATCGCCTGCTGATAGCGCTCAATCCACGCTTCATCGGTAAAAGTGACCATGGGTGCAAGGGTTGGCATTTTCAGCCCCTCATCGGCCAAAGGCACCACCAGATCGGGGGCGATCGCCTGGTTAATGCCGGTATCCACCGCATCGGCAATAAACTGAAGCCCAAGCTGAATCTGCACTTGGGCAATCTGCCAGCCGCGTTCGGGCAGCAGGGCATCGACCGTAATCCCGTCAAAAAACTGCCCCATCGCAGGCGTTGTCGTGCGGCTGTGACCGATCACCTGCTGCACCACCTGCTCGGCGGAGGTAGGCTGACGCCCAAATTCATAGTCTGGGGTTTGCACCATCACCGCTTCAGCCAGCATTTCTGGCGGCGGCTGGTGGGTAACCAGATCGAGCGACCACAGCGCTTCTTCGGTTTCGACCGTCAGCGCCATCACCAAGCGCACAACCCCAGCCTGCCATCCCTCTGCCCGCT
>DATNOW010000048.1:0-2948 GCA_036703515.1 Chroococcidiopsis sp. | reverse complement strand
TATTTATTTTCTACATTCATTTTCTACTGTACTTATTGCCTAATAGTCAGCAATATCGGGACGGGGAGCGGGTTCGCTAAACAGGGCTTTAAAGTCGTCGTCGCGATCGCCTAGGGTTTCATAGAAGAAGAAAGAGACCCCAGCAAACTGGCGATCGCGAGCGGTATTGACCTGTTCGGCAATGGTTTCGATGGCAACAGGCCGGGCCCGTAACCCGGTTAAGATGCCAACGCCAACGGGAATATGGTCTTTGGCTAATTGCAGGTCGGGCTGGCTCAGCTCATAGATAAAACGCTCGATGCTGGTGCGATAGATCTGCACAATCAGCTCTTCGACATAGCCCAGCCGCTCCCAAATCAGCCAGTCTTGCAGATATTGCTCATAGGAAAACTGGCGGGGATTGGGCGATAGCGATATCAGGCAGTCGGGATTTTTGTCTTTGACGGCAAAAAACAGCTTGACCATCAACCCCGTGATTTTGTTGGCCCGCCAGCGCATCCAGTCGGGTTCGGTGGGGTCATCGGGGGGCAGTTGGCCGTCGTGCTCTTGCTGGTAAACCTGTATGGTATAGGGATCGTAGCCTAGCTCAAAGGGCATGCCAAAGTGGTCGTCGAGCTGGATGCCGTCGATATCGTAGCGGTCAACGGCATCGCTGATCAGGTCAACCAAAAACTGCTGCACTTCGGGGTGGATGGGGTTGAGCCATACCCTCGGCAATACACCTTCCAAGACGATCTGGCTCCCATCGCGGCGATTGGTCACCCAGTCGGGATGGCGTTCGACTAA
This sequence comes from Chroococcidiopsis sp., assembly GCA_036703515.1. Lineage (GTDB taxonomy): Bacteria > Cyanobacteriota > Cyanobacteriia > Elainellales > Elainellaceae > DATNOW01. The sequence goes on along the minus strand of DATNOW010000048.1, from coordinate 2,162 downwards.
GGCCGACTCGGCCGGGGCCATCAGCCCAAACTCAAACCACGGGATCACTGCCATCCCCTTGCGATGCCCAAACTCGACGGCTTCGGCCAGCATATCGCGCCCCTGTAGCCCCGGATAGGGATCGACCGCTGTGCCGATCGCCTGTTCGGCAACGGCGCTGGGATAGAGGGTATAGCCGCCATTCCAAACGGTGGGGTAAAGGGTGTTGAAGTTGAGACGATGCAGGCGTTGAATGGCCTGCTCTAAGCTATCTCGCGAAAACAGCACTTCGCTGTCGATATTAGTCAACCAGACGCCGCGCAGTTCGGCGGTGGCGGTTTGGGCGATCGCCACGGTGGGCCAGCGCAGCAGCAGGGCGATCGCCATCCCAAGGGCCAGCAGTGCCATCCCGCCTAGCGATCGCCTGCCTTTTGTCCATCGATACATGCGCTGCTCTCCTGGTCGATTATCGTATTGCGTCGCGTTGTCTCAGGTTTGTCCCGCACAGGTTTGTCCCGCACAGGTCTAATCCAGATAGATCTAGCCCATAGTAGATTAAGTCGCTCGTCTAGCGCTATGCGCGTCAACCTAAATCCTCGACCCTTCGCATAGAAATAGCACGCAGTGCTATGGTGCAAGATCAAGAGGAATACAGTACCTTGGCCTCATTCGCACTGCCTTTGTCCGGCATATTGCCAGCCACCCCGTTGATTCAACCGTTTGTGATGTATGTTTCAAGCTACCCGTCGTCGTCTTGCCTTGTGGTACACCGGCTTAACCGCAGTCTTGCTGCTGCTGTTTGCGACGGGGTTTTATTGGTATGTCCACAACACCCTGGTAGAACGGATTGATGACACGCTCAACCACGTGTTAGAAGTCGTGCAGCGATCGCTTGTGATTGAGTCTCCCGACTTGGATACCAATACCTTCTCGCGGCTCAACCTAGAGGCCAGCTTTCGCAATAATCCTGAAGCCGTCGACGACGACCACATTGACCTAGAGTGGTTTAGCCCCATGGGTGAACTGGTCTGGTCTAGCCTGTCGCAACCGCTGACGATTCCGCTGCGGCTCAGCGATGGGGAAACGGTGCATGTCTCCACCGAGCAGGTGCTGCGCCAGGTGACCAAGCGCATCGAGGTCGGGCGGCAGGTGGTGGGCTATTTGCGGGTGAGCCATCCCTGGTTTGAGGTGACGAAGCCCGCGCGGCAGCTAGTGCGCGATTTGACGATTGGGACAAGTCTGATGATTGGGGCGATCGCCTCGATTGGCTGGTTTCTGTCGGGGCTGGCCATGGCTCCGGTGCGCGACTCTTATCAACGCCTGAAGCAGTTTACCGCCGACGCTTCCCACGAGTTGCGCAACCCGATCGCGGTGATCCAAACCAACGTGCAGGTGGCGCTGTCTGATCCCGATCCCGATGCCCACGAGCAGCAGCAGCAGCTTAAGGTGATCGAGCGCTTAACTCGCCGACTGGGGCGACTGGTGGATGATTTGCTGTTTTTGGCGCGGCAAGATAGCGGCATCACCACGCGCTATAGCCAGACGGTGGCGCTGAGCGATCTGCTCAAGGACGTAATCGAAGAGCAGGGGGCGATCGCCAGCGACAATCAGATTTCTCTGACGTTGTTGCCACCGTCACCAGCAGAAGGCTACGCCGTCCAGGGCGATCGCGATCAGCTGATTCGCCTTTTTACCAACCTGATTGGCAATGCCGTGCAATACACCCCCACAGGCGGCACGGTCAGCGTCACCCTGCAACCGACCAAAGCCCATAGCCAGTGCCAGATTAGCGTTTGCGATACCGGGGTGGGCATTCCTGAGGATGCGTTGCCCCATCTGTTTGATCGGTTTTATCGGGTAGACCCGGCCCGCAGCCGAGTCGGGGCGTCGGTAGCCCGCAGCCCCAAAAACAGCGAAAAAAGCGGCTCTGGCCTGGGGCTGGCGATCGCCAAGGTGATTACCGAAAACCATCATGGGCAAATCCAGGTGGAAAGCACACTGGGGCAAGGCACGACGTTTATGGTGACGCTGCCCACCTTACCTGCCTCTGCCCAACTGGGGCATGATGCCTGATCCCTGTGCTTGATCCTGATACTGTTGAGCACGGCTGATCAAATTATTGAATTCGTTTAATTCGCCATCCCTAGCGGGTTGCAGCAGGAGAGACACAATGCGGTATGCCT
>DATNOW010000047.1:0-2042 GCA_036703515.1 Chroococcidiopsis sp. | reverse complement strand
AGGTGGGGAAGCCGGAGGCGCATAAGTCTATCCACTAAATCTATCCACTAAATCTATTCACTAACGCTATCTATATAGCTCTATCCACACAGACGATATGCACTATTCAGCAAATTTCTAGTTTGTGGTTCTGGTTTGTTATTCCTAGAGAGAGCGATCGCGGTCAGGATTTTTGTTTACGAAACCACACAAATCCTGCCTAAGCTCAAATCCTGCCTAAGCTCTGACCTTAGGGCGACTGCTGCGTGGGGGCAGGGGAGTTGGAGGGTCGCCACTGTTCTCTTAGACCAGCGTCGTTGACCAGCCTCCACAGCAGCCAACCGGCAAACATCAAGGCCGCCAGCGCCAGCACCAAGGAGGTAATTTGGGAAAGCAGGTCTTTTAGCTCAGAGGTATCTCGCACGGCGCTGCGAGAGCGAGATGTCGTGATCCGTGACGGGGTGGTGGTGGTTTGGATGGTGGTGTTGATCCCGGTGGTCATGCCGCTGCCCCCGGTAGAGCGCAGCCGCTGGAGCTTTTGGCTGACGGCGATCGGGCGTTGTCCCGTGCGACACCACTGTAATAACGCTTGCCCCGTGATGGCGCAGAGGTTGGTCGATTGGATGTCATAGATCCGCTGGAGCATGGAGCGATCGCTGCTGACCAAGACGACGAGGCTGCTGGGAAAGGTTTGCGATAGCCCATAGGCGCAGCGCCCTACCGCCAGCGATACCCGAGAGCGCTTGGTCAGCGATTGGTTGTTGACCGTTTTGAGCACCGGATGATGGGCATGGGCATCGCTGACCTGCCAGCCGCTCGTAGAATAAAAGCGGTTAAAGGCTTTGGCAATCCGTTCGAGGTCGGGATCGGGCGAACGGTCAAACAAAAACTTCATTTCCTCATACACCGCCTGAGGCACAATACAACTTCCCACCCGGCTAAACTCTAACCATTCGCGCGGAGTGGCGGTAGATAGCGCATTCACATCCAAGACCAAGATGACGGGGGGAATCGTTGCCATAGGTTAACCTCCAATGCCTAGACGACCAGCTAAACTCGGGGTTAGCGGCAGCAAAATTGCAGCCATTAAGAAAAATGCTAGTAAACCCAACGCTGCACGGGTATCATCGGGTTCCGACAGTTCATTTAGGGCAGGGCGTTCGAGATCGCGCTGCAAAAACAAAATCAAAATCGCCCAATACAGCGCCAGCGGATTGACCAAGGCGGCTAACCCCAGCAGCACCAAGGTAATCACGGTTGTGCGCCCGGCTGTTTTACGGCCGTAGATCGACTGCATGATGCGCCCGCCATCGAGTTGCCCGGCGGGCATGACGTTGATTGCGGTGAGGACGAGCCCCAGCCACCCGGTCAACATCAGCGGATGCACGGTTACCACCGACTGCTGCAAGATATCTCCCAAGACCACCCGCGACAGCGTGCCCACTAAGATGGAGCCTTGGAAAAACTCGGTCGAAATTGGGAACCCGCTGCCTTCATGGGAGAGCAGCAGCCCGACGATTAGCATCAGCAGGGCGATCGCCCCGCCAGCGGCAGGGCCCGCAAAGGCAATATCAAACAGGGCGGTGCGATTGGGCACCAAGGTCTCAAAGCGCGTGATCGCCCCGAGGGAACCCACCTGCCAGGTAGGGATCAAAAAGGGCGGGCTGAGGCGGACTTGGTAGCGCTTGGCCAATACCCGATGGCCAATTTCGTGGGCACCCAGTACCGTAAATAAGCCCAAGGTCATGGGCAAAACTTCGACCAATCGTTGGGGCGCGCTAATTAAATCGAAGCCGAGCATGACCCCCGAAGCTTCCATGCAGGTGACAAGCGAGGCCAAGCCCAGCAGGACGGCAAAAATTCCTTGTACCACGGTTGTGGGTTTGGGGTCGTTGCTGCTGGGCAGCACGACGACGACGGGCTTGGCATCGGGGCCTTCGATCAAAAATAGCCGATAGCGATCGCCCAATCGTTGGGTCAAGTTGGCCGTCAGCCGCGTATGGCTGGGCTCGACTTCACCCCGCAAGTTGCCGCGAAAGATCACCCCGTTCTGATAGGGAATC
>DATNOW010000046.1:0-3430 GCA_036703515.1 Chroococcidiopsis sp. | reverse complement strand
CCATGCTGATCTGCATGGTGATCTGCCAATCGTTATTTACTTCTTGCACATGGAGCTTGGGGATAGACTGCACTAAATCAATCAGTTTTATGCCTAGCTCTAGGCTTCGCATCATGGCTCGTATGGGCTGTCTGTAGTGATGATGAAATGCTTGGCTCAAAATAGCAATGGTCACAGGTCGGTTGGGGTAATTGGCCGTTAAACCCTTGATGATTTCCATGAGCGCCATTTCCAAGTCATCTACAGATTTAATCTCTGAAACTAAGATGGGCTGATATCTCAAAACCCTTTGAGCCTGTCGAGGTAGAATTTCTTTGGCACTTCCTGTCTTCAAGGTTCTCTGTAAATTCTCGTCAATTCTCCAAGGTCGTTTGATTCTATAGTTGCTCGAATGGATCGAACGCGCCTGAGACTGCTCATATCCAGGAACGACTGACTGAATCAGCGCAATATAGAAGTCCTGCGGTTTTTGCGTACCGTAGATTGAAAACCGTCTGCTCCTTGAAAAAAGGTGCCTTAAACTATCGCTGTAGCCGTGACACTTTGCGGCTGCTTCGAGCGACACGCCGTATTTTTCAAAAAATAGCTCACTGAGTGTGGCTGCTCTAATCCAGAGATCATTGTTCCTAGTGGATTCAATCACTATCAAGTTTTCTAGTTCTTCCAGGAGCTGCGGCAACGATGAAAACGGGGACGAACCGTGATGAGACTCCATTGTTTGAATTACACCTAGTGCTACTGCGAGAACTGTAGCTACAGGTGCATTAATGGGCGTTTCATTCTTCTCTAGGTGTGGTTTTCCTCACCGTAGAAACTCTCAATCGCCTCGAAACCCTTCTGCTGTATGGCGTTAGTCGGACAGATAACTTTCCAATAACCGCTTTATTTCTGCCTATGAAACAAGGGAATATCCTTTTTGACAGGCACCCACAAGTTTGCGCCACTTTGGCACAAACCTGCTGTCTTTTCTTCTTTCCTTCCTACTTTGCTAAAGATCGTGGACTTAATAACCTGAAATTCTTGGGTAAGGGCGCACCGCTGTGCGCCCTTACAGAGGACTGGACTGATAGGAATTATTTAATCCGCGATCCTTACTTACTTCCTACTTCTTTTTTGGTTTCTTCTCTGGCATATTGCGCAGCGGGATAGGGCGACCTTGATAAAACTGCCGCTCTAGCTTGTGCAGCCCAGCCCAGATCAATCCGGCGATGAGCGGTGTCAGCGTTGCTAAGAGCGCGATCGCCAGTGGTGGGGTGCCTAGGGCGATCGCCGTTAGGGGTAGGCTGGCCCAGGCGATCGCCCCGACGATGACGACTGCGAGTTTAATCTGTTGGGTAGTGGCTAGGGCGCGGCGACAGCTAGCGCAATGCTGGGTATGGGAATGATAGCGATCGAGTAGGGCCTCGGTCGATCGGGGTGGCGGCAGCGGCTGCCCCGTAAAGGGATCGGCTTCGTAGTGGTTGACCCACTTGCGCAACTCGGAAACGAAATAATCGGCGCGGGTGGGTAGATAAAAGGCTTTGGCGAAATTGCTGCTGCCACCTTTGGCGTTGAGATAGCGCTCTTGGTAATGAAGGAAGATCTGATCGTCTTCTAAAACGCTGTTTTGCCCTAAGTGGGAATACCACTGCGGGGAAAGCTGAATCAAAAAGGCAGGCAGCTTGGAGGCAAACTTAAACGGAAATCGCGCAAATACGCGGCATTCGCCTTTGCGGATCGGCGTGGCATAAACCACCGTCAGGGTGCGTCCAAACTGCTTGGAGGTGAGGTCATGCCACATCAGCGCGGGGGCGATGAAGGTAGTATCTTGCCGCCCTAGGGTGCCTTTGCGCGGCCCTTCTGCCCAGGTGCCGGTGAAGCCCTGTTTGCCGGTTTCGACCACTTCAAGATCGACGGTTGATGCGTTGGCCCGATTGCCCACCGAGCGGTGATGGGTAAAGGGTACATGGCTGGCGTCTAGTACGTTTTCGAGGAGGGTGAGGGCATCGTAGGGCAGATCGCGGAAGGTGTTGAGGCACACCCAGCCGTCGGGGTCATCTTCGAGGGGGGCGATGGTGGGTACGGCGACGGCAGCGGCGCGTTCGGGCGTACCGGCATAGACAAACAGCAAACCTTGGCGGACGGTAGTGGGTAAGGCGGCGACACAGGCCCGAGGGGAGGTGTGGGCGGTGCTGTCGGCGGGCTGCTGGGGAATGCGATCGCACCCGCCATCACCCCGAAAGGCCCAGCCGTGATAGGGACATTCCAGCAGGCCATCTTCGGCAATGCGCCCCTCAGACAGCGGTGCCAGACGGTGAGGGCACTGATCGTCAAAGGCGCGCCACTGGCCGGTAGTGCGATCCCACCAGATCACCAAATCGCGATCGAGCAGCGTAAACTTGGCGGGCTTCGACCGATCCAAATCGTCGATGTAGTAGACCGGATACCAGGCTTCTTTCCAGTCAAAGCGGGCAGGATCATCGCCGCCCGCCGGAAGCGCAACCGGAGATTGGGTCTGGGATTCAGCCAGAGATTCAGCGAGGGATTCGGTGGGGCGGCGTTCGTCGATCAGCATTCCCGGCACTCAGTATTGCAAATGGATCAGGTCTCTGTTTACATTTTGCAACAATCTGACAAAGAGTGGGGTTATTTTTCGCATGGCCCCGGCTGCGGATCTTCCCGTTCTAGCCAGCGGGCAAAATCAGGGGAAATCCGTACCGATTTGAAGCTGGTAGCTAGACTGCCCCGCAATGCTTGATCGGTATAGCCAGAGCGAGAATCTCCACGCTCACGAGCGACGCTGTAACTTCCTTGGAAGTAGGCGCGGATGAGAATCTCTTGATTTGGATCGATGTTGAGGGCTGAAAGCTGCCTGGTGAAGGGTTGGGGATCGTGGTGCACGGTGTTGAGCAACTGACGTTCCAACAGCTCTCCATCGGGTGTAATCACCTCCCACCAAACGGCCCGGTGATCGCAGCTTTGGTCAGGACTTTGGATCTCTACTTCTAAGTCATTCCCTTTAGCCGTTGCACTAAGCATCACTGCCCCATCAATGAACCGTGGATTGCGATTTTCGGCTCGAATGGTTAATAGTTCAGCAAAAGAGACGACATTGCCGTGCCCCCGCAATAGTGATAAAGCTCGGTTCCATTGTTGTTGCTTTGCATGCAGAGAAACCATCTGCCGAATCACCTCTCCATACTTGCCGCGTTTGGCTACGTCTTCTACCGTATCAAACAACGATTGCCGTTCTGCGGCTGATCTCAACGACCAGGATGCCGTGGCAATGTCTATCAACACATAGGGTTTAGAATAGTCATCTGTGATAGCTTGAGCGCTGTTGAAAGCGTTTTGGAGCAGTTTCGCTGCCGTTTCACCGTCATCCAATTGGGCATAGAGCGTGGCAATGTTACTCAACGCATAGGATTTAGAAGCGGCATCTGTGATGTCT
>DATNOW010000045.1:0-3165 GCA_036703515.1 Chroococcidiopsis sp. | reverse complement strand
CGGCAGAATGCCAAGATATGGGCTGGGGGCAGTTTAAGCCGCTGCTGACCGATACGATGATTTCGGCGCTCAAGCCCATTCAAGACAAGTATCACGAGATCACCGCCGAAAAGGGCTATCTCGAATCGGTGCTGCGCGACGGACGAGAGAAGGCAGAGGCGATCGCCAATGTCACTCTATCCAAAGTCAAAGATGCGCTGGGCTATTCCAAACCGCTCTAGTGACTTGTTGCTGCCTGCCTGTACTGCGGTTTCTGTGGTTACGCTGGTCACACCTTCTGCGCTCTGTTACGCCCTCTGATTCGTCCTTTGATTCGCCTGAATTAGCCATCATGTCCGACTCTCCTGCCCACTGTGACCACTGGTCTCCATTCCCCCCCCAGCGTCGCCTGCAAGCGGGCATCCGCGCCGGTGAGTTTATCGTCACCGCTGAGGTGATGCCGCCTAAGGGGGGAGATCCATCTCACATGATGGCAATGGCGGGGCTGCTTAAAGGGCGCGTCCATGCCGTTAACATCACCGATGGCAGTCGGGCCGTGCTGCGGATGTCGTCGTTGGTGTCAGCGGCACTGCTGCTGCGGCAGGGCATTGAGCCGATTTGTCAGGTGGCCTGTCGCGATCGCAACTCTATTGCCATCCAGGCTGACCTGATGGGGGCCCAGGCGCTGGGGGTTCACAATATTTTGGCGCTGACGGGCGACCCGGTCAGCGCTGGCGATCAGCCCAAGGCCAAGAGCGTTTGCGAACTCGAGTCGGTGCGGTTGCTCAAGCTGATCGGCAAACTCAACCAGGGGCTAGACCTCAACGAAAAGCCGCTAACCGATGGCGCGACCGATCTATTTGCCGGGGCGGCTGTCGACCCGCAGTGCGGCAGTTGGTCGGGGTTACAGCGCCGGTTTGAGCGCAAGCTAGAGGCGGGGGCGCAGTTTTTCCAAAGTCAGCTAATTTCTGATTTTGACCGGCTAGAAAAGTTTATGAACCAGATTGCAGCGGGGGTCAACAAACCCATTCTGGCTGGCATTTTCTTGCTGAAGTCGGCTAAAAACGCTCAGTTTATCAATCGCAACGTGCCAGGGGTGCATATTCCTGATGCGATTATCGAACGTCTGGCCAATGCGGCAGATCCCCTGCAAGAAGGGGTGGCGATCGCGGCTGAACAGGTCTGCCTAGCCCGTCAACTCTGCCAGGGTGTGCATATGATGGCCGTGCGCCGCGAAGATTTGATTCCGCAAATTTTGGATCGGGCGGGGATTGCGGCGATCGCCCCCAAGGTTTAGAACCTCAAGGCGATCGCCCCAGCGGTCTAGCCGCTACCTCGTTTCTAAATTGCTCCTAGATCGCTTCTAGGTTCGATTCGCCAGTACGAATCCGGATAATTTTGTCGACCGAGGTGACAAAGATCTTGCCGTCGCCGATTTCGCCGGTGCGGGCAGCAGAGATGATCTTCTCGATCACCATATCCACTTGGTCATCTTCCACCACGATTTCAACTTTGAGCTTTTGCAGAAATTCGACGGTATATTCTGAGCCGCGATACCGCTCGGTCTGGCCCTTTTGTCTGCCAAAGCCGCGAACTTCTGAAACGGTCATCCCAACGATGCCAGCATTGACCAACGCAATTTTGACTTCATCGAGTTTAAATGGGCGGATGATCGCCTCTACTTTTTTCATTGACTATTCACTCCTTAATTCTCACTGTCCACACATTGAACCAATCGACTGTTGGCGCATGACTGCTATTCCAACAAAATCATGATTCCAACCAGATCACCTAGCGCTATCTAAGCATGTCAGCATGAATGTTTCTATCACCGCTAGTAAATGAGCTTTCGTAGTCCGTGATACATTTAGGGCTCAGCAACGGGGTGATTCCCGCCGGGAAAGCCTGTAAACTAGCGCTCAACAAGGCTGTTGGGTAACTAGCGAGCAATAGGTCAACTGGTCATCAACTGGTCATTAACCGGTAACTAACTGGTCATCAACTGGTCATCAACTGGTAGCTAACTAGGCGATCGCCGTTTTAATCGTAAAAACGGTGTGTTGCCCATCGTGTGCTACCCATCTACAGTAGCGCTGAACGAGCTAGGGGGATAGGGTCGGCTCTCTGGAGGTCATAACACCACCACACAGGCAGGGCCCATCCAGTCGTGCCCTCCGGGTGATCCTGCTCGGTGCGGCTCAGCACAGAAACATTCTCCCCAATTCTCTCACTGGAACGGCCGTGTGGGGTATTGACGCAACGTTCCTTTTGGGATCAGGCCCTTTGGGATCGGGTTGTTGGCGCAGGCTTGCCAGAATCAAGACGAAAACCGCACGCCTTTATCCGTTGGCGGCTCGGCGCAGGGTGTCCATAAAATTGCGGCAGCCGCGCGAGGCATCAAACAAGTGTAGGTCAAAGCGATCGGAGATGGCTTCGCAGACTTTGACCCCACGGACGCTGTTGCCCCGGCTGTCGAGCGGTGGCGAAAACACCGCGATGCCCACTTGGTCGGGCACCACGACAATGATGCCGCCGCAGACGCCGCTTTTGGCGGGCAGACCAATGGTGTAGGCCCATTCGCCAGCAAAATTGTACATGCCGCAGGTATACATGACGCTGAGGATATCGCGCACGTAGCGGGCATCCACGGCGCGATCGCCGGTCACAGGATTGATCCCCTGGTTGGCGAGGGTGGCGGCCATCACGGCCAGATCGCGGCAGTTGACCATCACCGAACATTGCTGAAAGTAGAGATCGAGCGCTTCATCGAGCTCGGAGTCAATCATGCCAAAGTGGCGCATCAGGTAGCCCATGGCGCGGTTGCGATCGCCCGTGGCCCGCTCTGAGACGTAGGTGGCAACATCGATAAAAACATCTTCGCGCCCGATGTAGCGACGAAACATATCGAGCATCCGGTTGAGGCGTGCGGTCAGATCTTCGCCCTTGATCAGGCTAGTGGTGGCGATCGCCCCCGCATTGACCATGGGGTTGTAGGGGCGCTTAGACTGGTCATCTAAAATAATGGCGTTAAAGGCATCGCCCGTGGGCTCTACGCCCACGCGGGTGAGCAGATACTCGCGCCCGTGATCTTCGAGCGCCAAGCCATGCACAAACGCCTTTGAGATCGACTGAATGGTAAACAACTGCTCCGCATCACCAACATCAAACAGCTGCCCGTCTACGGTG
>DATNOW010000044.1:0-2115 GCA_036703515.1 Chroococcidiopsis sp. | reverse complement strand
CACCGAATGACATCAACCTAATTGCATCAACCTAATTGCATCAACCTATTCAAAGAAGTGTTTTAGAGAAGTACTTTAGAAAAGCGCTTCTCTAAAGCGCTCTAGAGGAGCGCGGGTGCAAGTTCTTTTATCCCCTCCAATTGTTTGGTTATGACTGGCTCACTTTCCCCTGGCTCTCTGGTGATTCGCAATGCTCAAGTCTCTGGCTACAGGGAACAGGTGCAAATTAAGGTTGATCCCCAGGGGGTGATTGCGGCGATCGCCCCGATGTCTTCTGTCCTCACGTCTGCTGAAGATCCCGCGATCGCGGTGCTCGATGCCGCAGGCGACTGGATCTCCCTGGGAGGGGTAGATGTGCAGATCAACGGAGCGTTGGGGATAGCGTTTCCCGAGTTGAGCCCAGACAGCAGCGCACTGTTGCCAAAGATCGGTCAATTTTTGTGGGATCACGGCGTAGACGGCTTTTTGCCGACGCTGGTGACCTCTTCTGTGGAGTCGATTCAGCGATCGCTCTCGATTCTGGCGGACGCGCCGATGGTGAATCTAGGCGAGAAAGCTTTAGGCGAGAAAAATGCCCCTGGTCACACCCCAACCGCTCAGATCCTAGGCGTCCATTTAGAAGGGCCCTTCCTTAACCCGGCCAAGCGGGGAGCCCACCCGGAAGAATTTCTGTTGCCCCTGACCGTAGACACTGTCAAGCGCGTTTTGGGTGACTATGTAGGGCTGGTTAAAGTGATCACCTTGGCCCCCGAACTCGACCCCACTGGAACCGTGATCCCCTACTTGCGATCGCTGGGGATCACCGTTAGCTTGGGGCATTCAATGGCTACTGCTGCCCAGGCCAAGCAGGCCTTTAGCCAAGGGGCAACCATGGTCACCCATGCGTTTAACGCCATGCCAGGGCTGCATCACCGTGAGCCAGGGCTATTGGGGGCGGCGCTAACCACACCGGGCGTATCGTGTGGGATCATTGCCGATGGGCAACATGTTGATCCTGTCATGCTCGATTTGCTGCTGCGGATAGGGCGGGGATCGCTGCCGGCCACGAGCCCTAGCCTTGATAGACCGACCGCTTATCCCAGCGGTCTGTTTTTGGTCAGTGATGCCCTTGCGCCCCTAGGGCTACCCGATGGCCTCTACCCGTGGGATAGTCGCCAAATTCAGGTCACGGATGGTACGGCGCGGCTATTGGATGGCACCCTGTCGGGTACAACGCGGCCCTTGCTGACGGGGGCGCAGCAGCTTGTCCGCTGGGGGCTTTGCAGTGCCGGAGAGGCGATCGCCCTAGCCACTGAGTCCCCCCGCCAGGCTATCGGCCTACCGGGATTGAGCGTGGGGCAGCCGGCGACGCTGCTGCGCTGGCGAAGCGACGATAACAGCCGGACGCTGACCTGGGAACGTCTATCGTAAATGCGATCGCGATCCCCTCCCCGCTGTTCCGTCACACCTGATAGAGTAGATTCCGTTAAAGATTATTTCAAAATCAGACCTTATGACTGCGGCAAACGACCAGGCCGACGATAAAACAATCGTCAGAAACTATTTCAACGCGACGGGTTTTGATCGCTGGCGTCGGATTTACGGCGATGGCGATGTCAATAAGGTGCAGCTCGATATTCGCATCGGCCACCAAAAAACCGTCGATACGGTGCTTTCGTGGCTCAGCGATGACGGCAACACGGCGGGGCTATCGATTTGCGACGCCGGGTGCGGGGTGGGCAGCCTCAGCATTCCGATGGCGCAAATGGGGGCAACGGTATTTGCCAGCGATATTTCTGAAAAAATGGTCGAGGAGGCTAAGGTCAGAGCTAATCAAACCCTGGGGCAAAGCACCAACCCAGCGTTTGCAGTACAAGACTTAGAAACCCTGAGTGGCAACTACCACACCGTGATTTGTTTGGATGTGCTGATCCACTATCCGCAAGACAAGGCTGGGGAAATGATTGCCCATTTGGGCTCGCTGGCTGAACATCGCCTGATTTTGAGCTTTGCGCCCAAAACTTTGGCCTATACGGTGCTCAAGAAAATTGGCGACTTTTTCCCCGGCCCTAGTAAAGCCACCCGTGCCTATCTGCATCGCGAGTCAGATGTGCTGAGCGTTTTAGAGGCGCAAGG
>DATNOW010000043.1:0-4940 GCA_036703515.1 Chroococcidiopsis sp. | reverse complement strand
CGATCCCTCTAGCCGCTATCTTGACAAGTTTCAGCCATACCAAGCCGTCCTGCCTTGCCCTAGCGAGGTAGAAGTAACCAGTGGCGATCCGGCGGAAGAGATCGTGCGACTGGCCCATATTCACAATGCCGATCTGATTGTCATGGGCAGCCGGGGGTTGACCGGTTTAAGCCGCGTCTTGCAGGGCTCTGTCAGCGGTCAGGTTGTGGCCGATGCCCCTTGCTCAGTGCTGGTGGTTAAATTGCTCTAACGGCTAAGCCGTCTTCGCAGCTCTCTATTCCAACGCTACAAGCTACTTAAAACTTAAATGAGTAGAACGAGAGTAAAACTAGCGCGACAAAAACTGTTTGAATCGCAATAATCCGACTGTGTGACTGACGCCAATCGGCATCAGAGACACACCCTCAATCGATGACTGCACCCAGCCATCTCCCCAGTGCCAGTGGTGGACTCCATCGATGGCACCGCTCAGCAGCAGATGCAAGGAGTGAGCATCCACCCGCTGCACCTCGTGGCGAGTGGTGACAGGGCCAAGCCAACTGGTAAAGACGAGCCCTGCTTGGAGTCGCTCCGGTAGCCCATCGGAAAACCGCTGCGGGCAGAGCCACTGGCGAAACTGCGTGGGGCACAGCAACCCCTCACGAATTGCGGCTTCTGTCGCTTCAATTTCGATCCGAAGCATACTTTGCTGAAAGCGTCCTAGCATAGGTAATCCCAACAGCGGGGCATCTTATGGTGCATCTGAGCAGTCGAAGCTTTTGATAAGGCTAACGATGGGGGGGCGTCATCGAGTGCGATCGCCTCCCGCAAGCTAGCAATAATTGGGCGGTGATTTAGCGGCAATTGGGCGGTGGGCAGTGATTGGGCAGAGCTTTATTCATCAGGCTCAATCGTGCTACTTAATCCGTGAGCTTTAAGCGTCTCACAATAAAACTCAGCATGCTCTTGTTCACAGGTAATCACTAAGGCAATGCCGTTCGTGTGGGCCTCCATCATAATGCTGACGGCTTGAGGCACGGTTAAGCTTGACACGGTTTTAATCAGCGTTTCGACGACGTACTCCATGGAGTTGTGGTCATCGTTATGAAGTAACACTTTATAGCGCGGCGCATGTTTCTGCGATGTCGAACGCTGTTCAATAATCTCAACTGACACAGCTCTATCCTCTTTCTACAATCGCTTAAGTATGAATTTAAGCCTTTTAAGTGGGTGGGTTGCCCTTGGGGGCTAAAACCTGATATCAGGTGTTTTTGGGCGGAAAATTTACAATTCACTATCACTTATAGCATCTTGCCTCTGGTTCGACCATCTGTCGCTAGAGCCAACCGATATTGCAACTCTGATCGCGATCGATAATAGCCATGGATTTGGGATTGCCAAGACTATCCGCGTGGAACCGATGGGAACGCGATTGGCATCTGCAATCTGATTTGGTGACACCCAATTTTGACTCCACTTGCTACCGTATGAAGGATAGACAGATTGCCCTAACTGTTCTGGTTCATTGGCCCCATTCATTGACCCCATTTATTGCCCCACTTTTTAGACAGGGTGCGTGGGGTGTCAGCCCAGGCATAAGCCCTTAGTGTGGTCTGATGTCCTGTGGGACAGTGGATATCTGCGCTAGGCGATGGCTATTTCCATGCGGCCACGCCCTCGACCTGTCTTTAGACGTTACGATACAGTGCCTGTGTATGAGCGCGAGTGATCATTTTCGTCCATCTCAGATTGTCTGCGTTGAATATGAATCGAGCTGTCTTTATGCGGAGCTTATTCAGGTAGCAACGGTGCGGCGATCGCTCTGGGTGCGCCCGTTGTTACTGACGACCGTATCGACGACCGGGGATGAGCCGGAAGTACCTGATGGGTTAGTCGATGGGTTAGCGGACGGGTTAGCGGACGGGTTAGCCGATGGTTCGGTGACTGGTCTGACGAATGGCTTGACGAATAACTTGCCGAATAACTTGACGGATGGGTTCGATAGTCCTCAGGTGATTGTCTATGATTTGCGCGAAGATTCGGACTTAATTTTGCCTGACTCGCTGTTTCGAGCAGCGTTGGATGTAGAGCTGCTGCCATTGCTCGAGCAATTGGGGACATTCAGCCATCAGAAGCAGGGCGATCGCTCGTCTCAATTGCCCTTGCGACAGTTTGTGCGCAATTTGTGGAAAGCCTATCCGAGTGCTTTTCAAGCGCTGACTTGACGGATGGGTCATGGGCTTGGCCAAAACACGATATCAGCGGGGGCAATCCCTGGATATAGTGGGGGGTATAGCAAGGGGGTATAGCGTCAGGATATAGCGGGCGGCTCCCAAAACGATGAAAGGCGCAGGATTTAAGACCCTACGCCTCTCAACACTTCATCAATGCCATCAATTGTAAGTAGTATCACGTTGCACCCTGAGTCAGAGATAGCGTTAGTAGCGTTGCCCGGCGGTGGCAACGTCGTGAATAGGGGGCGATCGCGCCCAACCCTGTGGAACAGTTAATAAATGCGTTAATTACAGTTCGCTAATTACCCAGTCTGGGCATACAGCTACCCAGGTAAACAGCGGCAGGCTGAGGCAGGCTGGGTCTCACGCGCTGGGTACAAGACGAATTCGCCCCGCATCGAGTTCTGACATGAGTAGTTCGAGCGCTTCATAATCGACATCAGAGATATACCCGAGGCGGGTGAGCTCATAGTTGATTTCGTTTTCAATGTCGGGAGTGAGCTGCTTGATCTGGAGCGCCTGCTCAACGAGCCTGCGGATGACGTAAGTGGTTTTCATCAGGAAGTTCCGTTATGGTCAGCTTGGGGGCTTTATCTAGAATTTTCTACTGGACTTCTCCAATCGGATGTGATTTACCGTTTCGATCCAAGTGATTTCGATCACTGTGGCGATCGCCAGGACGATTATCATAGCGATCGCGACTTGCTGCCCTCAGAATTGCACATCTCAGTAGCCCCACAACCACAAATGCCCAAGAGATAATCCACAAATTTCAGTGCCCTGGAGGGATTGGTAACTTTAAGCACTTTTCCGTGGAAATACTTACTTAAAACTTTAAAGAACTGGGGTGTGCAGATAAAGATTCCGCAAAATCGCGGTCATAGCCGAGCTGATCGTTGGATCTGTCGCTATCTTCGGAATCATCTGAGCAGATAATCCATCGGTTGCTACTTCACGTCAGGACTCGAATCATGCAAAGCGTTCTCACCAAGTCTCACATGTCGGTTGTAAAGCCTAGCGGCCACATTAACGCCGCAAACGCAGCGGATTTTCAGCAAGAGCTCACCTCTGTGTTGTCGTCACGGCAGGCGTCTACGGTTTTGGTAGACATGGCGCAGGTTGAGTCTCTCGATAGCGCTGGGTTAATGGCATTGGTGGCGGCGTTAACCACGGCCCAGCAGATGGGATTGCGATTTGCGCTGTGTGGGATTTCACCTTCTATTCGAATCATTTTTGAAGTTACTCAGTTGGATCGCGCCTTTGAAATTTTTGCCGAATGTTCGTCATTTGAGAAAGCAGTTGCCTAGTCGACTGCTTTTTTTACGCATGACTAGACTGAAACCACTGGAACCAGCCAAATGATTGGGTTTTGAGACAACGAAATGGTGTTTGCGATGACGCTTGGTGAAAGTCACCAGGCGTTAATTTTTAGGTTTTGATTAAATCCACGCTCCTAAGCCATCGCAATAGCCAGCACCATGGCGATCGCCGTGCTATTCAATAGGTTTAGGAGAATGGCGTTTTCTGGAGCCGCCAGTCGTGACAGGCATTCGGTATAGTGAGGATGAATCGAATTGTCTGTCCATTTACGCTGAAACTACCGTGGCAGTTGCTGTTGAAACGCTACTAACCCCTGAGGTCTTTAAACCGGCTCGCTATCTTGGCAATGAGCTTGGTGCGGTTCATAAACCTTGGCATGACGCTGTGGTGCGCTGGGTGCTGACCTACCCAGAGGTGTATGAGGTGGGCGCGTCCAATTTAGGTCATATCATTCTCTACAGTATTTTGAATGCGCAGCCTCGCCAACTGTGCGATCGCGCCTATTTACCGGCGGCAGACTTGGCGGCCAAACTGCGGGCAACGCACACCCCCTTGTTTGGAGTAGAGTCACGGCGATCGCTGACCGAATTCGACATTTTGGGCTTTAGCCTCAGCTATGAACTAGGCGCAACCAACATTTTGGAAATGCTGACCCTCGCGGGGATTCCGCTGACCTGGCGCGATCGCCAAGCCCCAGGAGCATGGCAAGTCGATCAAGGCAGCTACCCGTTGATTTTTGCGGGTGGGCAAACCGCAACCTCTAATCCTGAACCCTACGCTGACTTCTTTGATTTCATCGCCCTGGGTGACGGTGAAGAGCTTTTACCTGAAATTGGATTAGTCCTTGAAGAAGGGAAAAAAGCAGGGCTGAACCGTGAGGCACTGCTGCTCGATCTAGCCCAGGTGCCAGGGGTGTATGTGCCACAGTTTTATGACATGGCGGCCGATGGCTCCGTGCATCCCAATCGGGGCGATGTGCCTGAGCGCATCCTGCGCCGAGTGGCCACGCCCATTCCGGCCTATTCCATTGGGCTAGTGCCCTATGTCGAAACCGTCCACGATCGCCTCACCATTGAGATTCGGCGGGGCTGCACGCGGGGCTGTCGATTTTGCCAACCGGGGATGCTGACCCGCCCGGCCCGCGACGTTGAGCCGGAGCAGGTGATTGACGCGATCGAGCAGGGCATGCGCGCCACGGGCTACAACGAGTTTTCGCTGCTGTCGTTAAGCTGCTCTGACTATCTCGCTCTACCAGCAGTCGGTGTAGAGGTCAAAAATCGTCTGCACGATGAAAATATTTCTTTGTCGCTGCCCAGCCAACGGGTTGATCGCTTTGACGAAAACATTGCCAACATTGTCGGCGGCACGCGCCAAAGCAGTCTGACCTTTGCACCGGAGGCCGGCACC
>DATNOW010000042.1:0-6403 GCA_036703515.1 Chroococcidiopsis sp. | reverse complement strand
GCCACGGGAATAATCTCCAATTCCATCTTGGGATAGGTTTGCCCACCGGGCACGATCGCCCGCTTAAAGCCAAGCTTGGCCGCTTCTTTGAGCCGCAGTTCGAGCTGAGAAACCGTGCGCACCTGCCCGCCTAATCCTACTTCGCCAATCAGCACCGTGCCTGGATCAACGACGCGATCGCGAAAACTAGCTGCTACGGCGATCGCCACCCCCAGATCAGCCGCAGGCTCGGCTACACTGAGCCCCCCCGACGATGACACGTAGGCATCAAGCTTGGATAGGGGAATGCCAACTCGCTTTTCCAGCACGGCCAAAATTTGCAAGAACCGGTTGTACTCAATCCCCGTTGTCGAGCGGCGCGGTGAGGGATAGCTTGTCGGGCTGACCAACGCCTGCAATTCCACCACCAGCGGACGGGTGCCTTCACAGGCGACGATTGTGGCCGTGCCTGGGGTCTCCTCATCGCGGCTGCCCAAAAACAAAGCCGATGGATTGGTCACCTCATCCAGACCGTGATCAACCATCTCAAACACGCCCAGCTCGTGGGTAGCCCCAAACCGATTTTTGACCGAACGCAGCAGCCGATGGCTGGCAAAGCGATCGCCCTCAAAATACAGCACCGTATCCACCAAATGCTCCAGCACCTTTGGCCCGGCGATCGCTCCTTCCTTGGTGACGTGCCCCACGATAAACAGGGTGATGTGCTCACGTTTGGCCACCTGCATCAGCGCCGACGTACACTCCCGCACCTGGGCCACTGACCCCGGAGCCGAGTTTAGCACAGCAAAATAAAGCGCTTGGATACTATCAATCACCGCCACCTGGGGACGCAGAGATTCGAGTTCAGCGACGATGGTTTCGAGATCGGTTTCGGGCAGCAAAAACAAATGGGGCGAGCCCCCCGCCTCGGTCGCCCCGTCGGTCGCCCCGTCGGTCGCCCCGTCGGTCGCCCCATCGCCGCCCATGGCTGGCGTTCCGGCTGATGGAGCATCCGCTGCGTGCCGTTTGGAAGGCTTCTTGGACACGCTATTCGACACGCTGTTCGACACGTTAGCAGAGGGCACACTGGGTGAAGACGCTGGCAGGCCGGGCTGAGCTGGATGCTGCTGGTGTAGCCGCTGGGCCCGCAGTTTCACCTGCTGCCCCGATTCTTCGGCGCAGACATAGAGAATGCGGTGGTGCTGGGCTAAGCGACTGGCCACTTGCAACAGCAGCGTTGATTTACCAATGCCTGGATCGCCCCCAATCAGCACCAAAGAGCCCGGAACGATACCACCACCCAAAACGCGATCTAGCTCTCCATAGCTCGACGACAGGCGCGACAGGGCATAGTCGGCAATCTGGGGTAGCGTCAGCGAGGCCAGCGGCTGCGGAGCCGCCTGAGAAGCCTGCCCTCGTGATTTACCGGTGCGGGCGATCGCGGCTCCGGCCTTGCTGGCGCTGTTGGGGGTGGCCGAAACAACCTGCTCAATCATCGAGTTCCAGTTGCCACAAAAGGGGCATTTGCCAAAATATTGAGGGGATTCGGCTCCACAGTCATTGCAGAGGTATTGCGATCGCAGCTTAGCCATTCTTAAAATCGATCCGATTTAATAAATTTTGTTGAGCGCACTATCAGATCAGAGGTAAATCTTAAGAAACCCTGAAGCGTAACCCCGATGGGAACTTGAGCGATCCCACGACGATTGTTTAGGGTAATATCTTAATGATAAGGTGACTAAAATTAACCATCAAAAATACACATTAAGGAGTGTTAAGAGAATTGGAAAGTCATAAGGAAAAAATTCTAGTTGTTGACGATGAAGCGAGCATCCGCCGTATTTTAGAAACTCGCCTTTCCATGATTGGTTATGACGTGGTAACTGCCGCCGATGGAGAAGAGGCGCTCGAAACCTTCCGCCATGCCGACCCCGATTTGGTGGTGCTCGACGTGATGATGCCCAAACTCGACGGCTACGGCGTATGCCAAGAATTACGCAAAGAGTCAGATGTGCCCATCATCATGCTGACAGCCCTCGGCGATGTCGCCGATCGCATCACCGGCTTAGAGCTTGGTGCCGACGATTATGTCGTCAAACCCTTTTCGCCCAAAGAACTGGAAGCGCGAATTCGCTCAGTTTTGCGTCGCGTTGAAAAAACAGGCACTTCTGGCATTCCCAGCTCTGGCGTTATCCAAATCAACAGCATCCGGATCGACACCAACAAACGCCAAGTTTACAAGGGCGACGAGCGCATTCGGCTGACTGGCATGGAATTTAGCCTACTAGAACTGCTCGTGGGCCGCTCAGGTGAACCTTTTTCGCGTTCCGAAATTTTGCAGGAAGTCTGGGGCTACACCCCCGAACGCCACGTTGACACGCGGGTTGTAGACGTCCACATTTCACGACTGCGGGCCAAACTCGAAGACGATCCCAGCAATCCTGAGCTGATCTTGACGGCACGCGGCACGGGCTATTCCTTCCAACGCATTGTGCCCCCCGGCGAAGAGTAAATCGATTTGCCCTGATTGGCCATTTGCTTGGTCGTTTGCGCTAGCGCTCTATGTGCCGTTTTCGTGGATGCAGCGATGTCTATACATTGCTCAAAGCGATCGCTCTTTGGGCGCTATTCTCGATTGCGATCGCCCTCTGATCCGCAACTCACGCTCCAATCCCAAAGATTTAGCAACTCGTTTGAATTGAATTTTGGCGAGTATGATCTCTGGCAAACTGGCGTTATCACTTGCTTTTGGGGTGCTCTACAGAAAAATCCCGGGCTGGGTTCAAACTTTCCAACGAAGTGCATCAGTCTTGATCTGATAAAATTTTTAAGGTTTCTATAACTATTGATTCAATGGGTTCAACAAGGGCACGAATCGCAGTTGACGCGATGGGTGGGGACCACGCCCCTGCTGAAATTGTTGCTGGCGCACTCCGGGCCCAGCAAGAGCTAGGGGTTGACGTGTTGCTCGTAGGCGATCCAGCTCAAATTGAGGCCTGCATGAAGCACCATAACCCCTCCCTCCAGATGGAAATCATTCCATCCGAAGGGGTTATTGAAATGCATGAGGAACCCCTCGGTGCGCTCAAGCGCAAACCCAAGTCATCGATTAATGTGGCGATGGACTTGGTCAAACGAGGGCAAGCCGATGCCGTGGTTTCTGCCGGGCACTCTGGGGCCGCTATGGCCGCTGCTTTGCTCCGCTTAGGGCGGATTCGAGGGATCGATCGCCCCGCTATCGGCGCAGTCTTCCCTACCATGGTGGCGGGCAAGCCTGTGCTGGTTCTAGATGTGGGTGCCAACGTCGATTGTCGTCCCAAGTTTTTAGATCAGTTTGCCGTGATGGGCTCGGTTTATTCCCAGTACGTCTTGGGAGTGTCTGAACCCAAGGTCGGGCTGCTCAACATTGGCGAAGAATCGACCAAGGGCAACGACTTAGCCGTCCGTGCCCACCAAATGCTGCAAGAAAATTCTAAAATCTGCTTCATCGGCAATGCAGAAGGGCGTGATGTGCTCTCCGGCGACTTTGACGTAATCGTCTGCGACGGCTTTGTGGGCAACGTATTGCTCAAGTTTGCCGAAGCCATTGGCGAAGTCATGCTGCAAATTTTGCGCGAAGAGCTACCTCAGGGTGTGCGCGGCGTGCTGGGCACCGCCATGCTCAAGCCCAACCTGCGCCGCATTAAGCAGCGGGCCGATCATGCCGAACACGGCGGTGGTCTACTGCTGGGTGTAGACGGCATCTGCATCATCAGCCACGGCAGCTCTCAGGCTCCGTCCATTTTCAACGCCATTCGGATGGGCAAAGAGGCGGTTGAGCATCGTGTGCTAGAACGGATCCAGTCTCAGTACAGCAAGACGCGTGTGGCCGCATCGGATACGCAGCCTAGCGTCGCGCAATCGAATGAACAAGCAGAGAGCATTGATTAATGCCGCAACACGCAGGATTTGGAATCGCGATTACCGGGAGCGGCTCTGCTGCCCCAGCCTCAGTTTTAACCAACGAGGCTATCAGTCAACTGGTCGAAACCTCAGACGACTGGATTTCGTCTCGCACGGGGATTCGCCAGCGGCGCTTGGCCCAGCCGGGTGAATCGCTCACGGCGATCGCCACCCAGGCCGCCCAAAATGCCCTAGAGATGGCCAGTATCACCGCCCTCGATCTCGACTTGATTGTATTGGCGACTTCGACTCCTGACGATTTGTTTGGCAGCGCTAGCCGAGTCCAGGCGGCATTGGGGGCTAGCCAAGCCGTGGCCTTTGACCTGACGGCCGCCTGTTCGGGGTTTGTCTTTGGCTTGGTCACAGCTTCGCAGTTTATCCGCACGGGCACCTATCGCAATGTCTTGCTGATCGGGGCCGATTTGCTCTCTCGCTGGGTCGATTGGGGCGATCGCCGCACTTGTGTCTTGTTTGGAGACGGGGCCGGGGCCGTGGTGCTCCAGGCTAACGAAGACAGCGATCGCCTGTTGGGGTTTGAGCTACGCAGCGATGGCACCATGAACGACTGCCTCACCCTTGCCTACCAACCCAACGACAAACCGCTGATCAACGACACCGTCGTTGGACAGGGCACCTTCCAACCCATCACCATGGAAGGGCAAGAGGTCTATCGCTTTGCGGTCACCAAAGTCCCCGAAGTTGTTGAAAAAGCGCTTTTTCGCGCCAACCTGACGGTTGATCAAATCGACTGGCTCGTGCTCCACCAGGCTAATCAGCGCATCCTTGACGCCGTAGCCAAACGCCTGCGCATCCCCAATGAAAAAGTGGCCAGCAATATGGCCCGCTATGGCAATACTTCAGCCGCCTCGATTCCCCTAGCCCTCGATGAAATCGTCCGAGAGGGCAAAGTCAAACCCGGCGATGTCATTGCCGTTTCTGGCTTTGGGGCGGGTTTAACCTGGGGTGCAGCCATTTTCCAATGGGGCCGTTAATCTGCCCTCAAGGCGCGCAAGCCGGTTATTAGAACTTGACGCTATCCCAATATTCCCTCCAAACACGGGCTGTCGCTGCCGCTCCAGCAAATTTCGCGACCAAACCGACAAACCAGACATACGCTGATTTATCTAAACGACTTTCTCTAAATAACCTCTAAATAACCAATGACTAAAACTGCATGGGTGTTTCCAGGACAGGGATCGCAGGCGATCGGCATGGGTGCCGACCTATTCGAGCTACCCAGCGCTCACGACAAACTCGCCCAAGCGCAGCAGATCTTGGGCTGGTCTGTGCCAGAGATCTGCCAAAGCCCAGACGATAAGGTATCCAATACCCTCTATACCCAGCCCTCGCTCTATACGGTAGAGAGCATCTTGGTGGATGCGATGCGGGCCAAGGGCTACCAGCCATCCTTGGTGGCCGGGCACAGCTTGGGTGAATATGTCGCCCTCTATGCCGCCGGGGTGTTTGACTTTGAGGCTGGGCTGAGCCTAGTTAAGCGCCGGGCTGAGCTGATGAGCAGTGCCTCCGAGGGCATCATGGCCGCGCTGATTGGCTTTAACCGAGACGAACTCGAAGCCAAAATCGAGCAGACTCCGGGCGTCGTGCTGGCCAATGACAACAATGCCGGACAGGTGGTGATTTCAGGCACCCAAGAGGCTGTCGATGACGTGTTGGCGTCGGTCAAATCGAAGCGTGCAGTCAAGCTCAACGTCAGCGGAGCCTTCCACTCGCCGCTGATGGCAACAGCCGCCGCAGAATTCCAAAGCGTGCTTGATGCCGTTACGTTTTCTGATGCGGCCGTGCCGGTGCTGTCTAACGTTGAGCCCACCCCAGCCACAGATGCCGCCCTGCTCAAGGATCGCCTCAACCGCCAAATGACAGGCTCGGTGCGGTGGCGCGAACTATCGCTACAGCTGCCGGTCGAAGGCATCGAAACCGTGATTGAGATTGGCCCTGGCAAAGTGCTCACGGGCTTGATCAAGCGCACCTGCCCCAGCCTGACGTTAGAGAATATCAGCACCGTTGCCGATATTGCCTAGCGCACTGGACTTAGGCCGCCAAGCAGTCGCACCGGAAGCACCCTGCCGCTGGAGCATGCCCTCCATTCACTTACTGGCTACCTTTTCTGATGGCTAAATCTCGCGAACCCGCTATCAGCCTGCTGCTCTACTACCTGTTTAAGTGGTTGGTAGTGGCTCCTGTGCTGCGACTCTACTTCCGGGGGCGGGTGTGGGATGCGCAAAATATGCCCCAGCAGGGGCCCGTCATCGTCGTTAGCAACCACGCCAGCGATTTTGACCCACCGCTGCTGTCTTCGGCGGTGCGGCGTCCGGTGGCCTACATGGCCAAAGAAGAGCTGTTTGAGGTGCCGGTGCTGAGTAAGGCGATCGCCCTCTACGGTGCCTATCCAGTCAAACGGGGCTCTCCCGATCGCAGCGCGCTGCGGGCCGCGTTAGCCAAGTCTGAGCAGGGCTGGGCGGTG
>DATNOW010000041.1:0-4673 GCA_036703515.1 Chroococcidiopsis sp. | reverse complement strand
CTATCGGCCATTTCCTTGGCCAGGGCGCACATCGGTGCGCCCCTACCCAATTTCTATCGGCCATTTTCTCGGCTAGGGCGCACATCGGTGCGCCCCTACCCAAGAATTTCAGGTTATTCAAGCCATGATCCTTAGCACCCTGCTTAGCCCACGCTGACGACCGATGACTGGGTCGCACGGGTCGAAAAGTCGAGGGGAACGTCGAGGGGCCACAGCTTGTCTCGATAAAACAAAAGCTGATGCACCTGTAATGCGCCGTAGCGGAAAGAGGCCTCAAAGGATTGCAGGTAGAGATACCACATCCGCATAAAGCGCTCATCGTAGACGGGCGATAGGGCGGCTACCTGGGCGCGATTGGCCACAAAATTATCCTTCCACCGCTTGAGGGTTTCGGCATAGTGGGGTTTGAGGTTTTCGCAGTGGGCCACCGTCAGCCGCACAGACAGCATGGCCTGGGCGAGCTCATGGAGCTGCGGCGCATAGCCCCCCGGAAAGATGTACTTATCGACCCATGCGCCATTGCGCTCGGCGCTTTCGGTCGCGATCGTGTGCAGTAGCCCAATGCCGTTGGGTTTGAGCAGCTCTTTGGCTTTGGCCATAAAGGTCGAAAAATTGCCCTTGCCGACATGCTCAAACATGCCAATGCTGACAAATTTGTCGTACTGCCCCTGGATTTCGCGATAGTCGGCAATGACGATTTCGATCCGGTCCGACAGGCCCCGTTGGGCAATCCGCTCTTTGGCTAATTTGGCCTGCTCAACGCTGAGGGTAATGCCCGTTCCGGTGACGCCATAGCGTTCAGCCGCGTAGGTCAACATGCCGCCCCAGCCGCAGCCAATATCGACCAGCGTTTCACCGGGTTTGAGCGCCAGTTTGCGGCAGATCAGCTCATACTTTTGCAGCTGCATGGTTTCGAGGGAGTCTGACGGGTGCCGCTGATAGCCGCACGAGTAGGTCAGGGTTGGGTCTAAAAAGCACTGGTAGAAGTCATTGCCCAAATCGTAGTGATGCTGGACGTTTTTACGGCTGTTTTCGATCAGCAGCGGAATGGTGGCCAAGCGTTGGCTAATGATCTTCCAGACTAAGGGTACTGTTAGCTTTTGGGCGGCTTTGGCGTAGACCCGATTGCGGTAAAACAGCCCAATCAGCTCTACCAAATTGTCGTTGGCTTCATCCCACCAGCCGTCCATATAGGCTTCGCAAAACCCCAGTGCCCCAAAGGTAACGACGCGATCGTAGGTGCGCGGGTCGCGGATAATCAGGTGCAGGTGTAGGGCAGAGTCGATTGAGCCAAAATTGAAATCTTTGCCATCTGGGTTGGTAACTGTTAAGTATCCCGTTTCGATCAGACTAAACAGTTGATAGAGATAGCGCTCTCCACTGGGCAGATGATTCATAGCGTTTGAGATCTAGGGTGATTAACGAGGTGGCCGATATCCCGCGTTTGCAACGATAATTCCAGGCAATTTTAGCAGAGGTGCGATCGCCTATTGAGAGCACCCATATCATACGGCATCCCATCGTCTACCTTCATCTCTATACCAATCGCATTATTAATCGCGCTATTAATCACGTTATTGAGCGCGTCATTGAGCGCATGGATCACGCCTTTAACCTACCCTGCTGACTACTGGTGGGGAGGTTGATCAAGGTTGATCAATTGAGGACAGAGGATATCGGAGTAGGGATACTGGCTTTTCAAGATTGGGGCGATCGCCTCGATTTGAAGTGATAAACGCTGCTGCGCCAATCATAGCTCTCTCGTTCAACGGGGACCTCAACATAGTCTGGAGACTGCCTGAGGCTGCTCAAAATCGTTGCGCCTCCAGACTTTGAGAATTTGGGAAAGAGGGCCAGCCAAACATCGGCATAGGGCTCCAAGCTAAATGGCAATTCGTCTAGGGTGCTATTGTTGCCCACGGATACCGCTATTGTTGGGGGACTCAGTTCATATATCAATGCACCCTGCCCACCTCGCCCATAGTCGAACCCCCTGCTGACCATGACAAGGGGTGATGTGGAGGAGGCATTGACCGTCTGGGCAAAACTGCGTAAATTGGTGCCGCCCTGCAAATAGGTGCTTTCATCGCCCCAGTTAATCGCCACAAGCTGGAGACCGATCAGCAAGACAAGGAGCATTGTTCCCAGATAGCGCATCGAAAACCGCAGAGTGCTGATGCCATAGGCCAGACAAACCGACAAAAAGGGTGCCGCCAGCATGATGTAACGGGCAGAGCTGAGATGTTTATTGGCAATCACGTTGAGTGCAAATAGACCCATGGATGGCACCAGCGCAAGGGCAACCATCAGCGCTAAGGGACGGCGAGATGGATTGGCTCTATGCTTTATGAGCTGAAAACCTGTGATCACTAGCAACGCCACAAACAGTAGCCCAACACAAACTGTGGGTAGCTGCATTTGACTCGCACGAGCCGGGGCCGCGATCATCTGCATATTGGCTAGCCAAAGTTGACTGAGATCTGCCCAAACACCACGAAAACCCACGGCTTGCCCTGTTCTAGCCCCCAGTTGCGTCGACAGAATGGGCCACCCTGCGAGCCAAATCGCAATCGATAGTAATGGCCCTGCTAGGGCCAAGCGGCGTGATCTTGGCCATAGGCTGATCGCAAACCAGAGCAACGTAACGCTGGTGGGAAAGAGCGCCAAATAGTTGGTTTGAAATGCAGCCCCACAGCATAAACCCATGGCTGTGGTGTAGACGGCACAGCGTTGAGGAGTATGGGGGTTGCCATCCCAACGGAAATTGCCAGCCCGATCAGCCAGCAATGCAAACAGCACCCCTGCCACAACCCATAGTGAAGCCAGCGCATAATCGCGGGCGTCATGCCCCGCATTGACACTAATGGACGAGAGGGCATAAACCAGGGTGGGAATCAGTGGATTTTGCAGTTTACAAATCCGCAGCGATAGATAAAGCGTTAAAACAGTCGCAACCGAACATAGAAGAGAAAAGGCGCGGGCTGTTTCCAACGAAAATCCAAACCATCGCCGCCACAGTGCCAGACACCAATAGTAAAGGGGAGGATGAACATCCGTTCGCCTCAGATCATCCGCAATTTTGCCTAGCGTCGGAGTACCCTGAAAAATCTGGACCTGGATAACCTCCGCTGGGGTTGGCACTTTGGGCCATGCCGGGATAGGGTGTCCGGCTGTTTCCATCAGGGTGATGGCTTCGTCTCCCCAGATGGCGCGATGCGTGAGACCCGGTAAGCGCACAGCTATAGCCACGCTCAGCAGCGCAATCAATAGGGCAATCTGAAACTGGCGCAGACGAGGGGGTTTCGTGATCTGACGATCGATAGTACAAGTCATGGCACGTACGGCACTATGCGCTTAGATTTACACATTAACCTGTTCTAATCTTTCGATTTAAGGCTATGTCAATCTATTCCATAGTGTCGTTAAATACGCTAATTCGTGTCATGAACTGTGATTTTTGCCGGTCGTTTTTGCCGGTCGTTTTTGCCGGTGGACAACCCGGTCATTCCGGCCGCAGGTTGGACTGGGTTGTCTGCTCAATTCCCCTACCCTAATCTGACCTTGCGGTTGAGATTAGGGCAGGGCGGGGATAAGTGAGGGAGTGAGATTAGTTCGTGATGTCTAACTTCAGAGTGGCTTCACCTGCGCCATCACAGCCAACGGCTTTGGCATCATAGCTACCGGCTGGAATATTCTGCAACGTGAACTTTTCGCCGGCCGGGATAGTTTGATCCTCTAGCTGATCGGGACCCCACGACTCTTCTTCGACGGGCGACAGATACAGTTCACAAATCTCCACCGAGCCAGTATTGGTAAAGACATACTCCGCTACGATGTCTTCTGCGGCTGGGGAGGCTACTGTCTCTGCCGCTTCAGTTTCAGCCACCGCAGGCTCAGCCACCGCAGGAGATTCTTCAACCTCTGCCGTAGACGGAGCGGGCGCTGTCGAAGCTTGCTCTGTTGTCCCACCACCACCGCAGGCAGTTAGACTCAGGGCCGCCACAAGGCTCAGGGCAACCGAAAGGGATTTGATGTGAATAAATTTCATGGGGATTTCCTTTGGAATTTTGTGGTCGTGCTTCAGGCGGTCAAATGGCTGACGCTGGAAGATGACTGCTGGTGCTGAAGCCGCCGGATTTAGAATGAATGCTCAAACAAGGGTTGGTCGCCTGAGACATTTGCAGCCCAAGATATTTCATAGCCCGAGACATTAGGATCCCGAGACATTTGTAGCTTGAAACACACTATAGGGTTCCCACTTTGTGGTGTTTCTATCACTGATCAGCAATATTTATACTTACAGCGAATGTTGTAAATCGAGCATTGCTGAATCGCAGTATGAATTGCCCTCATCCCTAACCCCCTTCGACAAGCTCAGTGCACCACTTCTCCCTAGGGAGAAGGGAGCTAGAACTCTTGTTCCCTCTCCTTTGGGAGAGGGCTGGGAGAGGGCAGATTTTGCGATGCATACCTAGATTTAGCAACGCTGCAAATCGCACTTCTACAGTCGATAAGTCGGTCGATAAGTCGGTGAATGTGCCCCCTTTCAGGGTCATATAAAAGCCGCACATGCCTTGATATACAAGACGTGCGCGGCTTTTAAGCAGATTATGGAATCAGTAACTTGCTAAGGTGAGCGATGCGCTGACCAACCCTTAGTTGCGATCGCCCAG
>DATNOW010000040.1:0-2629 GCA_036703515.1 Chroococcidiopsis sp. | reverse complement strand
TACCCTCGACCTCTACAGCCAAATCGACCACCTCCATCCCTGCGGTATCGAAAACCCCGATCCCGTCTTTTGGACGCCCAATGTGCGCATCGTCGAGCAGCAGACCATTGGGCAAAATCGGGCTCACCTTAAGGTCACCGTAACCCAAGATCAGCCCAGCCCAGCGTCCGGTGCATCCGATAACATTCCAGCGTCGCCCACCATCAAGGCGATCGCCTGGCGCTGGGGCGAATATTGCCCCCTGCCCACGCGGATTGATATCGCCTATCGCCTGCGGCTCAACGAGTGGAACGGGGAACGGAACGTTGAGCTAGAAATCGTTGGGGTGCGTCCAAGTTTGGGCGAGTCGCCCCTAGCCAACCCCGCAGCCAATGCGCGCGCTTCCGTCCGGCAGTCGCCTGCGGAGCAACCATTACCGGCCACAGCGCAACGGCCCGAAAACCCGCTCGCCCAAAATCAAGCCGCCCAAAATCAAGCCGCCCAAAATCAAGCCGCCCAGAGAACCGACTTTTGGCACAACGATCGCCCATATAGCTGTAGCGTTTCTCAAAACGGCGACGGCCCTGAACTTCGCATCCGCAACTCAGAGGGACAAGTGCTGGCTATCCAACCCCAGCAGCGCCAAGGCCTCCTCGGCAAACGTCGAGACGAGGCTAAACCCGTCGATATCTCTCAGCCCCACTACGCCACCCTCATTCGCACCGCAATGCAGGCTCTCAACATCGACGCCGAGAATTTTCTGTAGCATGCCCAGGTAGCGTGCCCCGTTGGTCATGCTGACTGTCCCATCCGAATCGCGACTTTGCCCTGCACCTGCCGCTGTTCGAGGGCCGAGATAGCGGTCGCAATTTCGCTCAACTCATAACACCGGTCGAGGCAAGGGGCGATCGCCCCGGCTTCTATCAGATCTTTCAGAGCGATCAAGTCAGCCTGACTCGATTTTTGCACCAAGCACTTGACGGTTCGGTGACTCCACCTTGCAATCAACCCGCCCAACAGCATGACTTGAAACAGCCGAGTGGTCGAGCCGCCCACCATGATATAAGTCCCCTGTGGCGGCAATATCGAAAAATAGTCGAACACAGAACGGTAGGCAGCCGCATCAAAAATCACGTCGTAGCGCTGCCCAGCCTGGGTGATATCGACTTGGCTGGAATCGATTACCTGGTCTGCACCAAGCGATCGCACCCTGTCCATTTTTTGGGGGCTGCATAGAGCCGTGACCTGAGCGCCAAAAGCCTTCGCGATCTGCACCGCAAACGAGCCCACCCCACCCGATGCCCCAGTGATCAGCACCCTTTGCCCCGGCTGAATCTGCCCGATGTCTCGCAACCCCTGGAGCGCAGTCAAGGCAGATGTGGGCACAGCGGCCGCCGCTTCAAACGAAGCGTTGACGGGCTTGAGCGCTAGGGCCGTGGCGGGTACGCAAACATACTCGGCAAAGGCTCCAAAACCACACGCTGACAGCTCGCCAAACACCTCATCACCGGGCTGAAACTGCGTTACGCCCCGACCAACGGCTTCCACACGTCCGGCCACATCGCAGCCAAGGGTCTTGATTTTAGGGCGAAATATCCCGCCAAATATGAAGCGGATTAAAAACGGCGTCCCGCGCATCAAATGCCAATCGCCCGCATTGATCGAGGACGCATAAACCCGCACCAGCACTTTATCATCTGGCACCGTAGCACCGGGCATGACGGGCTGGTCTACGGTCTCTAGTTTCAAGACTTCGGCAGAACCATAGGCAGTCTGGACGATCGCTTTCATAGTACGACTTTGCTGGCGATCGCCAGAGATTTCAGAAACAGAATGGGGTGGAGTCATGGCTTTACTTTTAATTCTTAGTGGAGAAAAGAAACGCAGGCATTAAACGCGGGCATCACACGGGCTGAGACATGAGCCACTCATTACTTGAGAGACTTACAGTGTAAGTTTAGCGTACATCGCACGTCTAACTTACACTGTAAGTTTGTCAAAGTTCTGCGAGAACGCTCCAATGACTAAGGCCAGTAACTCCGCCTCACCCTCTCCCGCAACCCCCACACCGCTCAGTCGGGAGCGAGTGCTGCACATGGCAATGCAACTGGCTGACGCGGAGGGTCTGGAGTCGGTCTCCATGCGCAAGCTGGCTCAAGCGCTGGGGGTCAAAGCCATGTCGCTATACAACCACGTCGCCAACAAAGACGACATTCTGGATGGCATTGTTGACCAGGTTGTGGGCGAGATCGAGGTGCCCAGCCAAACAGCAGACTGGAAGACCACGATGCGGCAGCGGGCAACCTCGGCCCACGCCGTGCTGTTGCGCCATCCCTGGGCGGCCATGGCGCTGATGTCACGGGTGAATGTGGGCCCGGCCATGTTGCGCTATGTTGACGCAACCTTAGGCTGTCTTTGCGCAGCGGGCTTTTCATTGGAGATGGCCGACCACGCCTGGAATGCGATCGACAGTCATATTTATGGGTTTACCCTACAAGAACTCAACTTTCCGTTTGAGGCCGAAGAGTATGCGGAAGTAGCAGAGAGCTACCTGGCCAGCACACCGCTTGATCCCTATCCTTACCTCAAGCAGCTCACCCAGCGAGTGATCGACGGGCGCTATGACGGTATTCACGATTTTGAGTTTGGG
>DATNOW010000039.1:0-3038 GCA_036703515.1 Chroococcidiopsis sp. | reverse complement strand
TAGACGACATGCGAGCCAACTCGCCGCCCGGAGCCGTTCATGCCCTCGATCTCGATGGGCTGCGGGTCAAGACCGTCACCTTTTGGACGGTGCGGCAGTCGGGTGAATTGCTCGGCTGTGGGGCCTTGAAAGCGCTGGATGCGCGATCGGGTGAAATCAAGTCGATGAGAACCGCTAGGGCACACCGCCGCAAGGGGGTTGCCGCTACCCTTTTAGGGCACATCCTCACTGAAGCCAAGCAGCGCCAATACGACCGCATTCACCTAGAAACCGGCTCCTCTGCCGCCTTTGAACCAGCGATCAAGCTGTATGAGCGCTTTGGTTTCCGACGCTGCGGCCCCTTTGCAGACTACAAAGACAATGCGTTTAGTGTGTTTATGACCCTTGATCTGTAGCCAGAGCTGTAGCCAGAGCTGTAGCCAAAGCTGTAGCCAGAGCTGTCACCAGAGCCCCGTGAATTATGACCGCGAAAATCGCCGTCGAATGCGATCGCTAATTAGTTTCACCTCTGGCAGACGCAGTTGCAGCACCAGCACCACAAACACGCCCAGTCCCGCCGCCCCGGCAATGCACAGTTGCACCAGCAACAGCAGCAGTCCTTCTGCGCCCCAAAGCTGTTCACAGCCTTTGAGGGTGCCCCAACTGGCTGCACCAGCGATCGCGCTGGCCACGGCCATGCCCGCAATCGGCAGGCCCCACTGTCGCCACGGCAAGCCGCCAATTTTGCGATCGAGAATCACCAGCAGCGTCACCATTGAGATCAGATTGACGCTGACCGTAGCCAAGACCAAGCCTTCGGCTCCAAAGGGGCCAACTAGGAAGAAGTCGAGCAGGGCATTCAAAAAGATATTGACGATGCTAATGCGGAAGGGCGTATCGCCATCTTCGAGCGCATAAAATACCCGCACCAGCACATCGCGCCCCAGATAGAAAAACATGCCCACCGCATAGGCCATTAACACTGACGCCGTCAGATAGGAATCTTCGACGCGAAAGGCATAGCGTTCGTAGACCACCCGCGACAGCGGCAGCGCCAAGGCAATCATCAAAGCGCTGATGGGCAACATGGTCAGGGCGGTGACAAATAGCCCTTGGCGAATGCGGCCCTTGAGTTCGGGCCAGTTCTCGGGGGCCGCAAGCCTGGAAAACACGGGCAGCAGCGGCACCAAAATCACATTGGAGAGCACACCTAAGGGGGTCTGGATCAGCAGCCCAGCATAGCCCATGGCGGAAACCGCAGCGGCCGCATTGGGGATGAACGAGGCAAAGAATAAGTCAGTCCAGACGTTGATTTGCATCATGCCGGAGGAAAACGTGGCCGGCCCCATGATTTTCATGACTTCCTGCACTTCGGGCTTGCGGAAGTCAAACCGCAGCCGAAAGCCCCCCAGCCCGGCGCGCCACTGGGTTGGCAGTTGGGCCAGCCACTGCAAAATCGCCCCCGCCAAGGTAGACCAGGCCAGCACAGCCCCGCCCAGCATGGCATAGTCGGGCAGAATAATTTTGTCGCCCAGATAAAATACAAGCCCGCCTAAACCCGCCAGCACTGCTAGGCTCGAAAATAGTGGGCTGATCGACGGCAGCCAGTAGTGGTCAGCCGCGTTGAGGGTGCCAAAGCCGATGCCAATCAGCCCCGCCAGCACCGCCATGGGGGCCATAATCCGAAATTGCTGGATGGCGATCGCCCTTGTTTGGAGCAGCACCTGATAAACCTCTGGCTCAATGCCCCGAATCTGGGCTTGCTCGGGCGTGATGAATAGCCCCGGAGCCGTCAGATGCATCAGCGGTTCAGCGAAGACAATCAGCCCCACCATGACGACCAGCAAAATGCCCGCAATCAGGGTGGTGATGGTTTCAACGATGGGAGCGACTTCTTCTTGCTTGCGCTTGGCCAAGACGCTGACAATGGCGCTGTGAAAGGGGCCGTTGATGCCCCCCAGCAAGATCAGCAAAAAGCCAGGGATGACATAGGCAAAGTTGTACGCGCCGAATGCCGGGCCCACACCAAAGGCAGCGGCGATCGCCTGCTGGCGAAACAAGCCGACAAATTTGCTAATCAGCGTGGCGATCGCGACAATGCCCGCGATTCCGGCTAACGATCGAGACGACTTTTGGGGTTCAGGCACAAAACGTTACAAACAGAAAAGGGATCTCACCTATTTAACCTTGAATTGGAGACCGGAATATAGCCATTTCCGCAGCCGCCCAGACAAAACACCCCTGATAAAGCGCGGCGGCAATAGATTATGGCAATGGCGTATGGCAATAAATTACGGCGATGGCCTATGGCAATAAGTTGTGGCAATAAATTATGCGATCGCCCGCACGGGTTTACGAAGAGGGCAAACCGCAAATTTTCTACGTCTAGATCTTAAAAAATAATAAACAGCGCTAGCGTGAATCTAGTGTTAAAAGCGATAAATATCCTATGGATGGCCCATAACAATAGAGAGTGGGTTGATCTAGAGTGAGAATCCGTTGCTAGTAGTGGCAATAGGGTGCAATTGTATAGTTTTTTATCGAATTTTGCTGTCGCCAATTAGCCCTATCTACACACACCGCCTGAATCGATGCAGTCAGGGCGTGAGGTGTAGCTGTGCAGCCAACATATCCGGTCAGCGTACAGCAACGGTGAAAGATTAATGGGGGGACTTGGGTTTAGATCGACGGATTCACGTTCCGTCAATTTTTCATTATTTGCTAATCGCTCTATTACTAGCATTAAAGCTACTGCTGGTCAGGGTTAGAAAAGCAGAAATTTTAAAGTAAATTAGGCGATCGTAACGTGCCATGAAACTCGATTTTATTGAGATGGATACCAATGACTTCTATGCTCGAGTACCCACTATCAACACGCTGGTAGAAATCACCGATCCGAAAAATTTTCACTCCGTTCCCGAAGATTGGTACATCATTATCACCGACATTGCTGACTCCACAAAAGCGATCGAAAACGGTCGCTACAAAGAAGTCAACCTGTTAGGTGCATCTTCCATTGTAGCCATCTTAAATATTGTCAAAAAGGTTGAAATCCCGTT
>DATNOW010000038.1:0-10854 GCA_036703515.1 Chroococcidiopsis sp. | reverse complement strand
GTCAATGCCGATCAGTGCGTCATGGCAACCTTACAAGATGCTAATTTCTTGGGCTATGACTGTATTTTGCTGCGAGACTGTACGGCAACGACCTCGCCAGATTACTGCTTCAAAGCCACTGTCTATAACGTCAATCAATGTTTTGGGTTTGTTAGCGATTCCCAGGTGCTATTGAGCGCGATCGCCTAGACCCGGTGATCCCCAGCCGATGGCAACTCATTAGCTGGCGATCGCGGCTTGCCCAGTCCAATTCACTCTGACGGGAGGAAACCTCGTGGACGCTACGAATTGCGTGATTGCGGTCTTAAAAACGCCAAAAGATTATCAAGCCTATCGGATCAGCGCCAATGATTCCAATCGACTGGCGATTGTCTTTGATCCCACCATCGCCAATATGTCGTTGACCTATTGCGTGGAAATTTTTGATGTCGGCGGCAAAACCCCTCCCAACCGTCACCAAATGGCCGTTGAGATGTTTTTTGTCTTAAAGGGTGAGGGTTTAGCCAGTTGTGATGGCAAAATTGTGCCGATTCGGGCCGGCGACAGCATTTTGGTGCCGCCAACGGGCACCCATCTGATCGAAAATACGGGGCCGGGTCGTCTCTATGCGCTGTGCATCATGATCCCCAATGAAGATTTTGCGGAACTGATCCGCAGCGGCATCCCCGCCGAGCTAGATGACGAAGACTTAGCGGTGTTGCAGCGCTCGGATGTCTTGGCCGTGCGCTGAGCCCCACCGGTTTGGCGGTGTCCTAATCAGACCATAGCTAGGGCAGAACTCGCACTTGATGGGCACGCTCGATGGAATTGATTGCAGGGAATGAATGGAACGGAATGCTAGCGATCTGTCCTAAACAAAGCGTGTCGATGCTGACGCGGGATGGTGTCCGGCTGGACGCTGATGTTTATTATCCCGATGCGCCGGGAGACTTTCCGGTGCTGCTGATGCGTCTACCCTACGGCCGGGCGATCGCCTCTACGGTGGTCTATGCCCATCCCGCCTGGTATGCCGCCCACGGCTATATTGTGGTGATTCAAGATGTGCGCGGGCGGGGCACCTCAGCCGGGGAGTTTGACCTGTTTGCCCATGAGATCGACGACGGTTTTGATAGCGTCAACTGGGCGGCCGCGCTGCCCCGCAGCACGGGTCAGGTGGGCATGTATGGGTTTTCGTATCAGGGCATGACCCAACTGTATGCGGCGATCGCCCAACCCCCAGCCCTAAAAACCATTTGCCCCAGCATGGTGGGTTATGACCTATACCACGACTGGGCCTATGAAGGCGGTGCGTTTTGCTATCAGCTCAATTTGGGCTGGGCGATTCAGCTAGCGGCCGAGACGGCTCGCCGCCGGGGTGACGCTGAGGCCTATCAGCGGCTTTACAGTGCCGGACGCAACCTGCCGCTGGCTGACCCGGTCTGCCCCCAGTCTGAGCTATTAGAGCAACTCGCACCCGATTCCTTTTATCACGACTGGTTGCGGCACCCCACCCCCGACGACTATTGGGCCACGCTGTCGCCCTGTCGGTTGATGGCCGCGGTCGATTTGCCCATGCTCCACATAGGCGGCTGGTTTGATACCTACCTGCGCGGCACGCTGCGCCTCTATCACGACCTGGCGGGACGTAGCCGCTATCCGCAGCATTTGGTGGTGGGGCCGTGGGGGCATCTGCCCTGGGGGCGCAAGGTCGGGGCGATCGACTACGGTCCCGCGGCCGATAGCCCGATTGATCAACTCCAGGTGCGCTGGTTTGACCAGTTCCTCAAGGGCAAAGAGACAGGGCTGCTGGAGCAACTGCCGGTGCAGCTATTTGAAATGGGGGGCGATCGCTGGCGTGGGTTTGAGCGCTTTCCTGAGCGATCGCCGCAGCCCTACTGGCTGTCTAGCACGGGCTTAGCCTGCATGGGACTCGATCAGGGCAGGTTATATCCTGCCGATGTGCCCACGGCCGATGGAGATCTCAACACCCCTGGCGATCGCCTCGTGCATGATCCCTGGCGACCGGTGCCCGCCCTTGGGGGCCATGCCACTGCGCCCGCTGGGCCGTGGGATCGCTCGGCCCTAGACAGTCGCAGCGATGTGGCCACCTACACTACAGCCCCGTTAGCGGCCGATCTTCACCTAGCGGGAGCCGTCCGCGCTACGATCAATGGTGTGGCTGATGCCCCCAGTTTCGATATCAGTGTGATCCTGTCAGAAGTCCGCCCCGACGGTCAGGTTTTCCCCATCACCCAGGGCTATTTGCGAGTTATAGAACCGACCGAGGCCACCCCCCCGCTGGCGATCGCGCTTCAGCCAACCTGTGCCCGCATCCCCCAAGGCAGCGCCCTGCGGGTGAGCCTGAGTGCATCCTGTGCGCCGGCCTACACGGTCAATGCTGGCAGCGGACGGGGGATTATGGGCGATCGCTTGATTGACGCCCAAATCATCACGCTGACCGTTTCTACAGACCCGGCCCACCCCTCCTGTATCCTGCTGCCTGTGCTGTCGGCTGACGGTTAAACCACTCTGACCCCACCACCATCTCATCTACAAATCTTCAGGCTCCCGGCTATGTATCCCCGGCTATGTGTCCCCGGCTATATGTCCCCGGCTATGTGTCCCCGGCTATGGGGTATGGCGATCGCATTGCCTAGAACTACTGACAACTACGTGTGCCAGATATTACATAGTCCTTGCTGTCTAATCACCTTAGCCACCCAAAACCACAGATAGATTAGATACCAGCAATCTGCTGGCGATACTGGCACCACCCCGTCGGCTGAATCATCCCTCAAGCCCGCTCAATTGCGCCAATCGCTTAGACAATGCGCCAATCGCTGGGGTGGCGACCCCCAAACACCCCAAAACCCGTGTGGCGCAAGAATTTACAGAATCTTCATAGACAAACGCCTAACAAGGCTAAACCGATAAAGTATTCTTGAAGCGTCCGAGTAGTGGATTTACCGAATGTGCGATCGGGAACTATAAATAGAGATGTTAAATATGTGACACGTTTGCGAAATCACTCTACTGATTCCATCCACTGATTCAGTGGTGAGGACAAAATGGTTGCTTGAGACCTACGTCAAACACTGAACGCGGTTAACTTGCTGCCATCTATATTCACCCTTGCTTATATCAGTATCGTTGCCACATTATTGCCGCAGTTTCGCACGGACATTGACTCAGTCATTAACCCGAGTATTAATTAATACCTCCAGGTTCATTCGACAAGGATCATCGTTCAGTCATTCTGCAAAGAGTTACTCCTAAGTCATTCTGCAACATTAGCCGTTAAATTATCTGAACCATTAATTGTCTGAATTGTCTGTCCCTTAGCATTGCCCCTTGCTGAAAGTTACCGAAGATTGACTTCGCTGGTACTGCTTCCGAAAATGCAGATTCCTCCAGCGTTTGTTAGAGTCTGCGGAGGGTGTCCAGTTAGTCACTCATTGTTGAGCGTGGAGCTATGAGATCTACCGTTTGGAAAAGCGCTATGCCTATCAAAAGTTCACCTAAAAGTTCTAAATTTATCCCTAGCGTTTTACTGCTAAGCGGACTGCCGATTTCGCTCCTGGTCTTAGCACCTCAGCCTGCTCAGGCGGCTTCCCTCACGGTCAAAAATGCCTCTTTTGAAGAGTTTGCCACTGGCTGCACCCCAACCGGCAACTTCGTCTTTGGATGCATTAAAGATTGGGACGCATCTCAGTTTCAAGGGGCGGGATTGTTTTATCCAGCGTCAGACTCATCCCCTTTTACTGCTATTCCTGATGGAACCAATGTTGCATTTGTTAATAGCGGATATATTTTTCAGGATCTTTCCGCGACGCTGGAATCTAATGCGAAATACACCGTGCAAGTGAGTGTAGGCTCTCGCAGCGATTTTTCAGCGGGTGGATACCGTTTGGAGCTATTGGCCGGTGGCACGTCTTTGGGCGCGCAAGATTTCTTGTTTCCATCCGAAAGCAATGGCAGTTTCATTACTTCCAAGCTGGACTATACATCACCGTTGACCGATGCACTGATCGGCAGCACTTTGCAGATCCGTCTGTATAATCTCTCCAGCAACACCCAGACCTCTTTTGACAGTATTAGCCTGATTTCAGAGAGCCTGAATCCGCCATCGCCAACGCCGACGCCGACCGATTCGCCTGACCCATCACCGAGCCCATCGCCATCGGATTCGCCTGATCCGTCGCCGAGCCCGTCGCCTTCGGACTCACCTGACCCGTCACCGAGCCCGTCGCCGACCGATTCGCCCGACCCGTCACCAAGCCCATCGCCCTCGGATTCGCCTGATCCGTCACCGAGCCCATCGCCTTCGGACTCACCCGACCCATCGCCGAGCCCATCGCCTTCGGACTCACCCGACCCATCACCGAGCCCAACGAAATCTCCTAGCCCAGCGCCCACACCGTCGCCTGGAGATCACGTTTCGGTACCTGAGCCTGGAACCACCTCAGGGCTAGTGCTACTCGGTCTGCTTGGGGCTAGGGCCGCTTTCAAGAAGCGATCGCGCTCTTCTCAGTCACAAGATAAATAGGCTGTTTGCGAAACAGCGTTAATGTGCAGGCGATCGCCTCGCGCCCGCTAAGCGGCAATCTTTAGAAGGTTGCCGCTTAGTTTATGGAAATGGGTCAGAGATCTCTGGGCTGACGGGATAAAATCTGATACGTTTTAAGTTCTACTGCAAGCGTCAGGGGTGAGCATGGCTTCACTAAAGGGTCGCGATCTGCTAAGCATGGCGGATCTGAGTTCAGAGGAAGTGCGGGCATTATTAGAGCTGGCGGCTCAAATGAAGGCAGGCAAGGTGGCCCCGCGCTGCGAAAAAGTATTGGGGCTGCTGTTTCAAAAGGCCTCTACGCGCACGCGGGTGAGCTTCACGGTGGCAATGTATCAGCTAGGTGGGCAAGTGATTGACCTCAACGCCAGCGTCACCCAAGTGAGCCGAGGCGAACCCACGATTGACACGGCCCGCGTCCTCGATCGCTACCTCGACGTGATGGCAATTCGCACCTTTGAGCAAAAGGAGATCGAAACCTTTGCCCACTATGCCAAGATCCCGGTAATTAATGCGCTGACCGACCTAGAGCACCCTTGCCAGGTATTGGCCGATCTGCTGACGGTGCAGGAGCAGTTTGGTCAGCTTGAGGGGCTAACGATGACCTATGTAGGCGACGGCAATAATGTAGCCCATTCGATTTTGCTGGGCTGCGCTCTAGTCGGCATGAATGTTTGGGTGGCGGCTCCAGCATCCTATCAGCCCGATGCGGCAGTGGTAGAACGGGCTAAGGCGATCGCTGGCGATCGCTGCACTGTGAACGTGACCACCGATCCCCAACTCGCGTCCAAGGGCAGCAATGTGCTGTATACCGACGTCTGGGCCAGCATGGGGCAAGAAGATTTAGCCGAAGCCCGCATCCCCATTTTCCAGCCCTATCAGGTGAATGAAGAACTATTGGCGATCGCCGATCCCCACGCGATCGTGCTGCACTGCCTG
This sequence comes from Chroococcidiopsis sp., assembly GCA_036703515.1. Lineage (GTDB taxonomy): Bacteria > Cyanobacteriota > Cyanobacteriia > Elainellales > Elainellaceae > DATNOW01. The sequence continues at coordinate 5,372 of DATNOW010000038.1, read as the reverse complement.
CCCGCCCATCGCGGCGAAGAGATCACCGACGGCGTGATCGAAGGGCCGCAGTCGAAGGTCTGGGACGAGGCCGAAAATCGCCTGCATGCCCAAAAAGCGCTGCTGGCTAGCTTGCTGGGGGCCGCAGATTAGGTTGATGCATTGGGCTAATTTGCAAGTTGGGATAATTTGCAAGTTGGGATAATTCGCAAATTGGGGTGATTATTTACCATCCCACTGCTTTTTTAAGCGCTCAATGCGCTCCAGCAGGCTTTCATTCGACAGACGCGAATTGAGCCGTTCGACCAGCAGCGGAAAGGCAAAAGGGGAAGGGCGCTTGGTCTCTTGCCAGGCGATCGCCAGTTGACGCAGGCGATCGAGGGTTTTGGCTAGGCGATGCACTTCCAACTGTTCGGCTAAGACTTCTGATTCGGCTTGCCTGAGCAACAGGTTGTCGGGTTCATAGCGCGAAAACACGTCAAAAATCAGCGATGAGCTGACCTGCATTTGGCTCGCTGTTTTCTTGGCCGATGGATAACCCTTAAAGACCAGACCGGCAATCTGGGCGATCGCCCGAAATTTGCGCCCGGTTAGTTCGGAAAGATTGATGCTGGCTTTAATGTCGTCATACAGACCCTCTAGGCTAAAAAACTGGTCTGAAAACAGGTCTTTAAACGGATAGTCTTTGGGTGCGAGGATTTCAAACCCATAGTCGTTGACCGAAATCGTAAACGTGGCGTGCTGCTGGGCGGCAAAGCGATAGCCCCAGAGAAATCCTAAGCCCTCATGCACAAAGCGTCCCTCAAAGGGATAGACATAAAGATGCTGCCCATCGCGGGTTTTGCAGACTTCGATCAGTAGCTGATCGGAAGCAGGCAGGTGCGAAATCCGGGATTGGGCGCTGAGAATAGGGGAAAGGCAGCGCAGTTCAGCGCTCAACTTTGAACTGAAGTCACTAGCAACGGTAGCGCGTTTGGCAACGTCAATTTCGCGTCTTAAATGCGTGCTGAGGGTGTCAGAGATTGCTAAATTTCCGCCCCCCCAAGTTGGTGTAACTGTCGATCGCTTACTGGTGCCTTTCACGTAAACCACCATGTCTTTGATCATGAAAAATTCGAGCTGTCGCCCCGCAAAAAAGAAGACATCTCCTTTCTGTAATTTGGAAACAAAACTTTCTTCGACGGTGCCAATTTTTTTGCCGTTGGTGTACTGAATATAGACCGCTTGATTTGACGTAATGGTGCCGATGCCCATGCGATGCATCCGCACCAGTCGAGCATCGCTGACGCGATAGCGACCCTGATCGGCCACCACTTTTTTGTAGCGCGGGTAGGCCGAGAGACACCGCCCTCCAGTTTCTAGAAAGTTGAGCATCCAGCTAAATTCTGCGTCGGTGAGGCTGCTATAGGAGACACTTTGGCGCAGGCTGTGCAGCGTTGCCGCAGGCTCAAAGCCGTCACCGCAGGCCAGGGTAATCAAATGCTGGATCAACACATCGTAAGGCTTGTGCAGCGGTCGGCGGACTTCGATATCGCCCGCAGCCAGGCCGTTGCGGAAGGCGGAGATTTCGAGCAGTTCTAGGGCATTGGTCGGCAAAAAGAATACTTCAGAGGTGCCCTGGGGGACATGGGCCGATCGCCCGGCCCGCTGTAGCAGACGGGCTAAGTTTTTGGCGCTGCCGATCTGCACAACGCGCTCGACGGGCTGAAAGTCGACCCCCAGATCCAGAGAAGAGGTGCACACCACCCATTTGATCTGCCCCGTTTTCAGCCCGGCCTCGATCGCCTCCCGCTCGCTGGCCTCGATCGAGCCGTGGTGCAGGGCGATTTTATCGATCTGCTCAGGCAGGGCAAAGGCGATCGCCTGATACCAGCGCTCAGCCTGCGATCGCGTATTGGTAAAAATCAACGTGGACTTGGTGATATCCAAGGCAGCCACCAGTTCTTCAAACATCCGCAGCCCCAAATGCCCCGCCCACGGAAAGCTATCCACCGAGTCGGGCAAAATGCTTTGGATTACGGTCGGTCGGATCAGATCGGCTTGGATAATCATCGGCTCTACCCCCACTCCGACCGCCACCTGGGCCGCCTCTTGGGTATTGCCGAGGGTAGCCGAGATCGCCCAGGTTTGCAGCGTTGGGCGCAGAGCGCGCAGATGGGTGAGGCAAAGTTCGGTCTGGGTGCCGCGCTTTGAGCTAAGCAACTCGTGCCATTCGTCGAGAATCACCAGCCGCAGCGATGAGAAGAGAGTCTGGGCGTTGCTGTACGACAGCATCAGCGCCAAGGATTCGGGCGTGGTGATCAGAATCTGGGGCATGTTTTTGAGCTGACGGGTTTTGCGCGCCCCGCTGGTATCCCCCGTGCGCGACTCGACCCGCAGGTTCCACCCCATCTCTTCAATAGGACGACGGATCGACTGCTCAATGTCGCGCGACAGCGCCCGCAGCGGTGTAATGTAGAGCACTTGGAGCCCCGCTGCCGGAGTTTTCGCAGAAGTTTTCGCGGAAGTTTTTACTGGAGTCTCAGCCGCAGTCTTCGCCGCAGTCTTCGCCGCAGTCTTTGCCGCAGTTTTTGCCGGAGCACTAGCTAGCCTATCGGTTTGAGCATGCAGCATCTGAGCGATCGCCCCCATAATGGCTGCGTAGGTTTTACCCGAACCCGTCGGCACCTGGATCATGCCGCTACGACCCGCCAAGTAGGCCTGCCAGGTTTCGAGCTGAAACGGCAGCGGTTGCCATCCCTGCGTCTTAAACCACTGAAAAATGGGAGCTAGACGGGGATCACTCACTGCACAGTAACTCGATGAATAACTTGATGAAAATAACTCGATGAAAATAACTCAGGCGATCGCCCGCATAACTATTGCTGGATAGCACTATGAATTACCCTCATCCCCGACCCTTCTCCTTCAGGAGAAGGGAGCTAAAACTCTTGTCCCCTCTCCTTCGGGAGAGGGCTAGGGTGAGGGTAGATTTTGCAATTCATGCCTAGATCCAGCAATACACCGTATTTTTACTTTTTACATTTTTACTATAGCGTTGGCGCTCTTGCTCTAGCCCACCCGAAGCACACGACATCTAGACAGCCAACAATAAGCCATCGGGGATTTTATCCAGTTTGCAAGCCTAAGGAATATCCCGTAAAGTTTTTACTTTTTATTCTGAGCCTTCTTTCCTCTCTCAGTAAAAATTCGGTGAAGACTGCCCAGAGTCCGTGGAATCTGGCAGAAGATTGTGACAATATTGCGATGACAAGTGGTTTAAGCAGCTACTTCATGTATTAGAAATCACATATTAGATTCACCGCATCATACGACGTTTCACGATATCTTACGACATCTATAGAGGTTTGGGTTTTGCCCCAAACCCTGTTTTGTTTGGAGTTCCGGTCGCACTCAGCTATTAACTTGGAGGATACAATGCCGGTTTTGCCACGCATCAACCGCAACCTGGATAACCCAACCCGCTCCTCAGGGAAAACACGGAGCTTCCGCAATACGCAGGGTAATACCCCCCAGCCTGAGCGCGCAGACGCCAGCCACTGGATGCTGAATGAAGCCGTAGGCACATCCTTGGTGCTGATCGATCCCGCCGTGTCTAACCTTGACCTGCTGGTTGATGGCGTGCTGCCTGGGGTTGAGGTGCGAGTGCTAGCAGGCGATCGCGATGGCGTTGCGCAAATCACAGAAATCCTCCAAGCCCGGTCTTCAATCGATCGACTGCACATCGTCGCCCATGGTTCCCCCGGCTGTCTTTATCTTGGCAATACGCGGCTAGACCGAGCCACCCTGTCGCACTATGCGCCCACCCTACAGCGCTGGTCGAAGGCCCTCAGCCCCAAGGCTGCTATTGCGCTCTACGGTTGTTCACTCGGAGCCGATGCCGACCATTCTCCCTCGCTCTTGAGCCAACTGCATCAGCTCACCGGCCGGGCGATCGCGGCCTCTAGCACCCCGATTGGTGATGCGGCCCTCGGCGGCAATTGGGAGCTAGATGTGATGGTAGGCGATCGCCCTCTGCCTGACTACAGCGCGTTACCGTTTTTAGCCTTTACTCCCCAAGCGCTCCAGGCTTACCCTGCGATCTTCGCTACCTATACCGTCACCAACACCAACGACAGCGGCGCAGGTTCGCTGCGGCAGGCGATCATCGATGCCAACGGCAACCTCGGTGTTGACCTGATCACGTTCAACATTCTTGGCGCTGCCCCTTTTACCATCAACCTAGACTCGGCGCTGCCTGCCATTGTCGAAGCGGTGACGATTGACGCCACCACCCAGGCGGGCTATGTCGATGCCCCCGTGATTGAAATCAGCGGCAGCAGTGCAGGAGCCAGCGCCAACGGCTTTAGCATTGAATTTGCTAGCGACGTGACGCTGCGCGGCTTTGCGGTTAACGGCTTTGATGGCGCAGGTATCAACCTCTCCTATGCCAATAACGTTCTGATCGAAGGAAACTACATCGGTACGAGCCTTGACGGCACCACGGCGATCGCCAACGGTGTCGGGATTCAGATCCTAGGCTCTGGTTCCTTTAGCAATACGATTGGCGGAACAACAGACGCTGCCCGCAACGTGATTTCGGGCAACACCAACGAAGGCGTGTTGATTAGCGGTGGCTCAGGCACCACTGTTTTCGGCAACTATATCGGCACAGCCGCTGATGGCACCACAGCCCTCGGTAACGGCGGATCTGGGGTTGCCAGCCTGCTGGGGCCGGGTAACACGATTGGCGGTACCGGGGCCGGCGAAGGCAACACGATCGCCTACAACGGCGGTAATGGCGTCGGTGTGCAGAGTTCGGGCACCACGGTGTCTGGTAACTCGATTTTTGGCAACACAGGGCTAGGAGTTGATCTGGGCAGTGATGGCGTCACCGCCAACGATGCCGGCGATGGCGACACCGGGGCCAACAGTTTGCAAAACTTCCCGGTGTTTTCGTCAGTCACCAAAACCAATATTGCTGGTAGCTTGAACAGCACCGCAAATACCAACTTTCAGATTGAGTATTTTGCCAGCGCCACGGCCGATGGCAGCGGCAACGGCGAAGGGCAGGTCTTCCTCGGTTCGCAAACCGTAACGACCGATGGCAGCGGCAACGGTAACTTCAATTTTGGCTATACGTTTGACCCGACAAAGCCTTTTGTCACAGCAACAGCGACCAACACAACTACCTTTAACACCTCCGAGTTTTCGGCCGCAGGCACGGCCGCCTTTGTTGTTACTAATACCAATGACAGTGGGGCAGGGTCGCTGCGGCAGGCAATTATCGATGCCAATGGGGCTGCGGGTGCAGATGCAATTGTCTTCAATATTCCGGGCTCTGGGACACACACGATTAATCTGACCTCAGTTCTGCCCAATGTTACGGGGCAAGTCAGCATTGATGGCACAAC
>DATNOW010000037.1:0-5420 GCA_036703515.1 Chroococcidiopsis sp. | reverse complement strand
CTAAACGCGCGTCGCCCGGTTAACCGTATTTCGCTCTATTTCGCGCAGTTTCTTGCCGCGCCACATCAAACGAATCGGCGTTCCGGTAAAGCCTAGACTCTTGCGAAACTGACGCTCGATATAACGCCGGTAGTTTTCATTAAAGAGCTTGGGATCGTTAACAAATAGCACAATCGCCGGAGGTTGACTCGACACCTGAGTGCCGTAGTAAATTTTGCCCTGCTTACCCTGGCGCGTCGTCGGCGGCGTATGCCAGCTCGCAGCCTCTTCCAGCACTTCGTTGATCACCGAGGTGCTAATCCGGCGCTTGTGCTGCTCGGCGGCCGTGTTGACCAAATCCAAAATCTTCTCGACCCGCTGCCCCGTCATGGCGCTGACGTAGATCGTTTCAACCCACTCCATGAAGTGCATCCGTGCTTTGATCTGCTCTTCATAGTCGTAGATCGTGTAGGAGTCTTTTTCGACCGCATCCCACTTGTTAACGACCATAATGCAGGCGCGGCCATCTTCTTCGATGCGTCCTGCCAGCTTTTGATCTTGCTCGGTCACGCCATCAAGGGCGTCGACCACAAGCAGCACGACATCGGCTCGACGGATCGCCTTAAAGGCGCGGTTGATGCCAAAAAACTCAGGCCCGTATTCGACATTCTTTTTCTTGCGGATGCCCGCCGTATCAATCAGGCGATATTGCTGACCGCCCCGTTCTACGACCATGTCGATCGCATCGCGGGTAGTGCCCGAAATGGGACTAACAATCGAGCGGTTTTCACCAACAAAGGCATTGAGCAAACTCGACTTGCCGACGTTGGGGCGACCCACGATCGCCACCTTGATTTCGTCATTTTCTACCAGCGCATCGGTCGGCGGCAGATAGGTAATCAGCTTATCCAGCAGTTCCCCAGTACCGTTACCGTGGATGCCCGAGACCGCAAACGGCTCGCCCAAACCCAAATTCCAAAATTCAGCGGCCTGCACCAAGCCATTATCGACCGACTCGCATTTATTCACCGCGATTAAAACGGGCACCGACTGCTGCCGCAGCCACGTCGCGATTTCCTCATCGGGAATGGTCATCCCAGCTTGCCCATCAACCACCATGATGGCTGCGCTGGCCTCCGCTAAGGCGGCCATGGCTTGTTCACGAATCAGCGGTAGAAACTCTGTGTCGTCATCAAAGACTAGCCCGCCCGTATCGACTACTGAAAATTCGCGATCGCCCCAAAACGCCTGACGATAGGTGCGATCGCGCGTCACCCCCGGCTGATCGTGAACAATTGACTCGGTCAACCCAGACAAACGATTGACCAAGGTTGATTTGCCCACGTTTGGGCGACCAATGATAGCAACAACAGGCAGCGGCATAGAAAATGACGTCAGATCAACTGACCCTTAAACGCTCAATTTTCTATTGTAGTTGGCGAAACGAAATGACGACCGATTTTGATGTCAGAGAATCAAGAGCTACAGCACAGTTAAACGCTACGAGTAAGACCCAGATTGCGATTCGCCGCCTAGATTTCTGACCTAAATTCCCGCCCAGATTCCCGTCCAGATCGCACCCATCCATAATCTCCCCACTATTCAGAATCTCCGCACTATTCAGTCCCCGCTATTCAGCAAGAGCGCTGCGCTAGAGCGATCGCCTTCCTCAGTGCCCTACCCACAGTTCAACGTAGGGGGCACCTATCGTTACAGATAGCCATCTAAGCGATCGCTCGGGGATCAGGTCTGAAAGCTGATCCCCCAAAAATCAGTAGCAAACTACTCAGAAATTCCCGCAGTTTTTGCGGAACCTAAGATAGTGGACGGTTGAAATATTGGTAATCTTACTCACTCAAACTATCCGGATCTAGGGCACGATAAATGTGTGTTAGATGGAAGAAACCCCTTCAAAGCTCCACATCACCCAACCCGCTCATGGCTCCTTTGCAGTTCAGCGAGCAACCCAATCAAACACTGCAATTGGTGCATCAAAATTCCGATAAATCAAGCCACGCCAGTGTAGAGATCTACAAGGTAAACGATATGGCTCATGCACCCCACGCTGGGATCGAGGAACGCTCCATGAATGTATCTGACTATACGATTCAAAACCTTACCCTCAGCCACTGGACATGGACTCCAGAATCCGCTCCTGCTACAGGCCTCACGCCACCGCTACAAGCCCCAGTAAAACCCAAATTTGATTGGCTGAAACCCTTGCGTCAACGGCTTGACAACCTAGAAATCAGCGATCGCGAATTTGCACATTTGCTTTGCAAACTGATCCCATCCCAATGTCCCTTTGAACGCACGATCAAACTTTTTGGACACACGGTTTTTCACATTCCACCGCTCTGCAAACTCAACCCACTGTATGAAGAAGTGGTCGGTTTAAGATTTCGAGCTTTGTGTTATCTCGCCGATCAGTGCGGTGAAGATGTCAGCATCTATTGCTAGAAGTGCTGCTAAAAATTCTAAAAGTCTTGCGATCCCTTTAATTCCCTTCTGATCCCCATCGGATCCCCTTGCAATTCCCCCGCAGACCCATCGCAAACCCACTGCAAACCCACTGCAAACCCACCGCAAATTCCTTGTGAACCAGCCGCCCAATCATTGAAAACAACCACCGAAACCAAAAGCTGAAACCCAAAAAACGTAAGTTCATTCAGTTATTGCTAGTTTTCAAGATTGGTGAACTATTCAATCAATTACCGTAAACCTTCGCGCACTCAACGTATATTCCATAAGCCTCAAGCAACGCCACACAGTTCAGGAGGAGAAGATGCATTACTCTCACAAACTGCCCCGCCCCGAATCGATGATGACCGATATTTTCATTGCCTACGGTCTGATGTTTTCTATCTTTGTGGGCGTCGTCGCCATTGGTTTCCTCGGCTCAAAACTGAATGCTGACCCGCTGACGCAAGAGTACAACCCTGTAACCGTCAGTCAGCTCCGCTAACTCAGCATTCATCCACGTTCTCACTCAAATCTCCTCACTCAAATCTCCTCACTCAAGTCTTCTCGCTCCCATTCCCTAACCCGATTGAATCTGAGCATCTAAAGCTTTGGTGATGCGATCGCCCACATCTTCAAGATGGGCACGGGTGGCAGTATCCATGCCTCGACCATGATGACGAAGCGTTCTAGCGATCGCCGCTTGCAGTTGGTTGAGCTGATAGCGAGCGATCACACGGGCGTCATCGGGAGCATCCACGGTGCGCAACGCCACAATAAAATCGGTAAAATCAACCGCATTTTCCAGAGCCGCAAAATTGCGCAGCGTCATTCCAATCAAAATTTCGAGATGCTGACGCTGTAAACCTCGACGCAGACTAGAGATTGTCACCGAGTCGCGATCGGGCTGCATCACCTCCGTCCAAATATTAGTTTGCAGCGTTTCAAACAGCTCAGGAATCGTCAGCAGTTCAGCCGGCGATGTGCGCAATTCTGCATCGCGCATCCGCCCGAGGCGATCGCCCGACAGCAAATCGCTCAACACCAAACTCTGCAAGAAGTTGAGATTTTCGTAAATGGGATAGTCGAGGGCAAAAATTTCTGGGAAATTGCCCCAATGGTTCCATCGAGAGGGGGCCAAGCGATTGATCAGATCGGGCGAAAACTGAAAGGCATTGTCGGCAAAGACATAGCGATTGATCACATCCAGCGCTTGACGCTGTTTTGCAATGGGCACCGCGACAAACGGCAGTCGCCCCCCTGGCTCAGCGCGGCGATCGCGATTAAACACCCGCCCGCCCACGTAGCGCGTTAGGTTGGTGGCATTGCCAAAATAGTGATAAAACACCGTGTTAAAGCGATTGCGCAATTCGCTATAGCTCTCCCCTGGCAAGGGATAACGCCGTTCTAAGCGCTCCCACAGCACCTTGGCATTTTGCATCTGAGATTCGGCATAGGTAAGCATGTCGTTGCTCAGATCCCAGGGATTGGCCTCGGGGTCGAGGGCATCAATCGAGTCTTCATCGGTGGCGTAGGATAAACCCGGCTCAGCGCTGCGTTCGGCAATGGCATCGAGCGATCGCAACTCGCCTCGTGGACTCGACGCAGCAATGGGTTTATAGCCATACTCAATCGCCCACCTGTCGTAGGGGCCAACCACTGTGGGAAAGTAATCGCCTTGAGCGCTCCCCTGGGGGGCCAGGTTGACCGGCAGATAGTCCATCACCGAACCCGTCAGCCCCCGACTTTGGGTAATGGCGGGATCATTCAGGTCAGCCGGATTCAGCATTGTGCTGCCCCGGAAGTTGTGCCGTAGCCCTAAGGTATGCCCAACTTCATGGGCCACCAAATCGCGGACAAACTGACTGCGATAGGTCTGCATGTCTACCCCATTCGACACCCCGTTACTCAATACCGATAGCGACAGCGCTCCCATCGCCATCTGACGGCTGGCTTCGCTGCCATAACATTGCTCTTGCTGATTTAACCATTGGGCATTGAGATGGTTATCAAAGGGTTGCTCTGAAGGAGCGCGATCGCCCAGCCATGACTCGATCTGCTGGCGGACATGACCCGATCGAGACAGCCAGCGCTGATAGAGCGATCGCATGCCGTGACTGCAATAGGGCAAACTGGCTAACGCCTGACTTGGAGACTGATTGGTTTGCACCAAAAACTCCGTGCTGCGCTCCATCCAGCGGATAGAACTGGCGTCAAGGATAATATCTGCATCCAAAATTTCCCCGGTGAGTGGATTGACGCGGGAGGGCCCGATCCCCAAAAGCCCTGAACGAAAACTGGGCGACCAGCGAATCGTGTTGTAGCGCACATCGGCAGGATCCCAATCGGCCTGATCGGGCATTTGCCGCACTTCGATGGCATCGCGGAACCCCGCCTGCTCAAAGGCCACATTCCACATCAAGATGCCATCTCGAATCGAATCGCGATAGCGGGTCGGGACGGTATTTTCGATCCAAAACACAATCGGGGCTTTGGGTGGCGACAGCGTCTGAGTCGGATTTTGCCGGTCAACCTGCCGGTCAACTTGCGGCTCATCTTGCGGCTCTAGATGCCAACGATTAATGTAGCGGACAAAGGCATCGCGCTGAGTGGGATCGGAAAAGTCTTGGAATGCCGTCACAAAGTAGCCAACCCGATCGTCTGCCAACCGCGGCCGATAGCCATTGTTCATCGGCAATTCCGAAAAACTGTAGTGGACATTGAGGCTAAAGGCGCGGCTGTCGGGCAGCGATTCTTGATAGGGGATCTGCCCATTAGCGCTCGGTGGCACGGCAAAGGTGTAGACCACATCAATTTCAACGTTGGCCGGGAGCGCCTTAATGTCGCTTAGATAAGAGGTGTCGTCGTTGATGACGTAACCTTGCTCCACTAAATCCGCAAACTGCCCTGCCAGATTGGGCAAATCGGTTTGACCGACCAACACCTTGGTAATGTCAATCAGCAGGGTGTGTCGCTGGGGA